>JAEYTV010000628.1 GCA_023433855.1 Pseudomonadota bacterium
CTCCCCTTGCATGCGCGAATCAGTCTCTGGGTGCGTTGATCCAGAACAATCGCACAGGAATGGAGAAGAAATCGCAAACCCGCTATTGCGCTTCCAACCACGTCTCGATTCCGCGTGCGGCGGCACGGCCGGTGGCAAGACAGGCCGTAAGCAGATAACCTCCCGTGGGCGCTTCCCAATCGAGCATTTCGCCGGCGGCGAAGAATCCGGGCAGCGGCTTCAGCATGTAGTTTTCGTCGAGAGCATCGAGACTGATGCCCCCCGAAGATGAGATCGCCTCCGCGATCGGGCGAGGACGCAGCAGTGGGATCGATAAGGCCTTGATGTGTGGGACCAGTTCGCCGAGCGTCATGCGGCCGGCATGTGGCAGGAGTTCCCGTAGCAGGGCCGCTTTCACGCCCTCCAGCCCGCATCCTTTGCGCAGCCTGTTGGCGAAGCTGGCCTTGGGGTCTTGGCGGGCGAGATCCCGTACCAGTCGCTCGCGATCACGTGCGGGCGTCAGATCGACCGTAAGGGAGGCGGCGCCCGTTTCTTGCAGAAGGTCTCTCAAGGCAGCCGAATGGGCATAGACCAGGCTCCCTTCGATACCATGCCTGGTGATCACAAACTCGCCCTGGCGGGTCCCGCAATCGGAGCGCACCGTGACGGACTTGACCGGTTGTCCAGCAAAGCGCGCCCGGAAGGTGTCGCTCCAGTCAACGTCGAAACCGCAGTTCGCGGGCCGCAAGTCGTTGACCGCGACGTCCTTGTCTCTGAGCCACGCCACCCATGCTCCATCCGAGCCGAGTCTCGGCCAACTGGCGCCCCCGAGCGCAAGCAGCGTGGCATCCGCATGGACCGTGATAACCCCGGTCGGTGTCGAAAACAGACAGCCCTCTTCGGCAAATCCGATCCATCGATGACGGGATTTGAGCATCGCGCCGTGCTGTTCGAGCCGGCGCAGCCAGGCTCGTAGCAGGGGCGATGCCTTCATCGCTGTCGGGAAGACGCGGCCCGAGGTGCCGACGAAGGTCTCCGCACCCAGCGATGAGGACCACTGGCGCACGTCATTCGGTGTAAAGGCCTCCAGCGCAGGCCGCAATCTGGCTGACGCGGTACCGAACCGCTCCGCGAACGAGGAGAACTCTTCGGAATGGGTAATGTTGAGCCCGGATTTTCCAGCCAGCAGGAACTTCCGCGCGAAGGTCGGCATGCCATCATAGACAGTGACCGCATGGCCGGCGGCAGAGAGAACCTCGGCCGCCATAAGCCCTGCCGGCCCGCCGCCGATGATTGCAATCTGTTTCTGCGTCATGCGCCGTCTCCGTGGAGGCGGCTCATATCACAAGAGACCTTGCAAGTCAGCCGGCGCCGCCGACGGGAGTCAGGATCGTGCCGGTCCCGCCACATTCGGGGCAGTCCTTGCCATCGACCTCGCCCGATCCGTTGCAGCGGCGGCAGACATTTTCTCCGGCATCCGGTGTGCCGGCAGGTACGGCGTCGGTGTTCTTCGGCGTGCCCGTGAGACCCGGTCCATTCGTAGCGTCTGTTGCGTCCGTCATGCTGTGCTCCTCAAGCAGGGTCACCCAGGTGGAGGAACAAGCAGCGGCTCGGCTTGTTCCTTTACGCCTTGCCGTAACCTCCGCCGGTCGGGGTAACGACGGTCACCGCCTCGCCGGCCTCCAGCACCGTCTGGCCGCAACCGCCGAGATCTTCCAGGCGTCCGTCCAGCCTGCGGACGACGGTCTGGCCAAGCTCCCCGGCCTCGCCGCCGGCGAGACCGTGCGGCCGGATCGTGCGATGGGAGGAGAGGATGGCGCAGTCCATCTTCTCCAGGAAGCGGATCGTGCGCTGCGTGCCGTTGCCGGCCGACCACTTGCCCCGGCCGCCGGATTGGCCGCGGATGTGGAAGTCCTCAAGGAGCACCGGATAGCGCGTCTCCAGGATCTCCGGGTCGGTCAGTCGGGAATTGGTCATGTGGACATGCACCGCATCCGTGCCGGCGAAGCCGGTGCCGTCGTTGAAGACGCCGGCGGGCGAGCCGGAGCAGAGTGTCTCGTAGTACTGGTAGGTTTCGTTGCCGAATGTGAGGTTGTTCATCGTGCCCTGGCTTGCCGCCATGGCGCCGAGAGCGCCGAACAAGGCGTTGGTCACGTGCTGGCTGGTCTCGACGTTGCCGGCGACGACTGCTGCCGGATATCGCGGCTTCAGCATCGAGCCGTCCGGCACGATGATCCGGATCGGCCGCAGGCACCCGGCGTTCATCGGGATCGAGCTTTCCACCATGACCCGGAAGACATAGAGCACGGCGGCGCGGGTGACGGGCTCCGGGGCGTTGAAGTTGTTCGCCTTTTGCGGGCTGGTGCCGGTGAAGTCTACGGTTGCCTCACGTCTCGCCTTGTCGACGGTGATCTTCACCCTGATCGTGCTGCCCTGGTCGGTGTCGTAGGAGAATTCGGAATCTCCGAGCTTCTCGATGACGCGGCGCACGCTCTCTTCTGCGTTGTCCTGCACATGGCGCATATACGCCTGTACGACAGGGAGCCCGAACTGCGCGATCATCTTGCGCATCTCGTGCACGCCCTTCTCGTTGGCGGCGATCTGCGCCCGCAGGTCGCCGACGTTCTGGGCGACATTGCGAGCCGGATAGGGGTGATCGGAGAGAAGGCGGGTGATGCCCTCCTCGTCGAAGCGGCCACGATCGACCAGCAGCACGTTGTCGAAAAGAACGCCTTCCTCGTCCACGGTTGTGGCGAGCGGCGTCATCGAGCCCGGAGCCGTGCCGCCGACATCGGCGTGGTGGCCGCGCGAGGCAACGTAGAAGAGGATGCTTTCGCCTTTTTCGTCGAAGACCGGCGTTATCACCGTGATGTCCGGCAGATGGGTCCCGCCGTTATAGGGCGCGTTGAGCGCGAAGACGTCGCCCGGCCGGATCCGGCCCCTGTTCTGGGCGATGATGGATTCCACCGAACGATCCATGGAACCGAGATGGACCGGCATGTGCGGCGCATTGGCGACCAGCGCACCGTGCTCGTCAAAGATGGCGCAGGAGAAATCCAGCCGCTCCTTGATGTTGACGGAGGACGCGGTGTTCTGGAGCGTCACGCCCATCTGCTCGGCGATCGACATGAACAGGTTGTTGAAGACTTCCAGCAGCACCGGATCGGCTTCGGTGCCGACCGCCTTGCTGCGCGCGAGCGTCTTGACCCGTTTCAACACGACATGGTCCAGAGCGGTCACCTCGAAAGCCCAACCCTCCTCGACGACGACGGTCTGGTGCGGCTCGACGATGAGGCAGGGACCGGCGGCCCTGACGCCCGGGCGGATGCCGGCGCGGCGGTATACGGGCGCGTCGCGCCATTCCCCGCCGGAGAAGAAACGCGTCTGCTCGGCCGCGACGGGCGGGGCGTCGTTGATCGGATGGGTCGGCTCGCTCGACTCGGCGCCGCCGCCGATCGCCTCCACCTCGTAGGATTCGAAGATGATCTCGCGGTTTTCGAAGATGAAGCCGAACTGCTTGCGATGAAGAGTTTCGAAGACCTCCGTCATCTCGGCGACGGAGGAGACGGGGACGGCGAGCGTCGTATCCGTCCCCTGATAGCGCAGGTGGGCGCGATGCAGGACATCGGTGTCCGCTTCCGGGACGCCCTGAGCCGCCATCTCCTGCAACACGCTCGGCGTCAACTCGCTGCGAACTGGCGGCAGCGTCTCGAGGGCTGCGCCGAGTTCCTGCGAGACAGTTCTCTGGCGGCTTGCGCGGATATCGGCAAGCCCCATGCCGTAGGCGGACAGGATGCCGGAGAAGGGGTGGATCATGACGGTGGAAATGCCGAGCGCATCGGCGGTGAGGCAGGCATGCTGGCCGCCGGCCCCGCCGAAGCAGGTCAGCACGTAGTTGGTGACGTCATAGCCGCGTTGGACGCTGATCTTCTTGACGGCATTGGCCATGTTCTCGACGGCGATCGCCAGGAAGCCGTCCGCCACTTCTTCGGGCGTGCGGCCGTCGCCAATGGTCGCAGCCATGTCCTCGAAGGCGGCGCGAACGGCAGTCGCGTCGAGCGGCTGGTCGCGACCGGGGCCGAAGATCTTCGGAAATAGATCTGGCGAGAGCTTTCCAAGCATGACGTTCGCGTCGGTGACCGTAAGGGGGCCCCCCCGACGGTAAGCCTTCGGCCCGGGGTTGGCGCCGGCGGAATCCGGTCCGACGCGGAAGCGGCCATTCTCGAAATGCAGGATCGAGCCGCCGCCCGCCGCTACCGTATGAATCGACATCATCGGCGCACGCATCCGCACGCCGGCGACCTCGGTCTCGAACGAGCGCTCCAGTTCGCCCTCGTAATGGGATACGTCCGTGGACGTGCCGCCCATGTCGAAGCCGATCATCCGGTCGAAGCCCGCAAGCCTTGAGGTCTCCACGGCGCCAACCACACCGCCCGCCGGGCCGGAGAGAATGGCATCCTTGCCCTGGAAGAGGTCGGCCGCCGTCAGTCCCCCCGAGGATTGCATGAACATCAGCCGTGCGCCGCCCTCTGTATCGGCGCCGAGTTCACTTGCCACCTGCTCGACGTAGCGGCGCAGGATGGGCGAGAGATACGCATCAACGACCGTCGTATCACCGCGCCCCACCAGCTTGATCAGTGGCGAGACCTCGTGGCTGACGGAAACCTGGGAAAAGCCGATGTCGCGGGCCACCCTGGCGGCCAGTTGCTCATGCTCTGGAAAACGGTAAGCGTGCATGAAGACGATGGCGACCGCGCGGAAGCCGGCATCGAACTGCGCCTGCAAATCCCGGCGGATGACCGCTTCGTCGGGCGCCGCCTCGACATGGCCATCGGCGCGAACACGTTCATCGACTTCCACGACTGCGCTGTAGAGCAATTCCGGCTTGACGATCTTCTTGGCAAAGATGTCGGCGCGCGCCTGGTAGCCGATAGCCAGCGCGTCGCGGAAACCGCGGGTCGTCACGAGAAGCGTCCGCTCACCCTTGCGTTCGAGGAGCGCGTTGGTGGCGACCGTCGTTCCCATCTTGACCGCACCGATTGCGCCGGCCGGAACAGGCTCGCCCGGGTTTAGTCCCAACAGTTCGCGAATGCCTTGGACGGCCGCGTCCCGGTAGGCTTCCGGGTTTTCCGACAGGAGCTTGTGGGCGATCAGCGAACCGTCGGGGCTGCGTCCGACGATGTCGGTGAACGTACCGCCGCGATCGATCCAGAAATCCCACCTGCCGCCGGTCATGAAGAGCTCCTCACTGATTGCTTTTCTTTTACGAATACATTTCGTCGATAAAACGTCAATGATTGATTGACAACAAAATGCTCGTTGCTGCATCATGCCTCCATAACGGGCAAACGAGCCGCCAGAGCTCGGTCCGGCCACGGCAACCGAGGGGAGCCGACGATGTTCGAATGCCGTATGCCATGCGGGAGGGCGACCTGTGTCCTCTATTGATCCCCGTCACAGCATCTTTCCCGAGTGGCTGAGGAAGGCGCTCGATGGACTCTACCTCCTGGCCGGCTGGGTCGCCGGCGTCTTCCTCGTCGCGATCTTCCTGATCATGCTGGCGCTGTCCGCGGGTCGTCCGCTCGGGATAGACGTGCCGGCCGGCGATGACTTCGCCGCCTGGTGCATGGCCGCGACCGCATTCCTTGGCCTGGCACACACGTTCAGATCGGCGGAACTCATCCGCATGGGGTTGCTGATCGACCGGATCAGCGGCCTGCCGCGCAAGCTTGTCGAGATCGCCTGCACGGCCATCGGTGCTGCCGCGGTCACCTACTTCGCCTGGTACGCGATCGAGATGACCCTGTTCTCCTGGAGGTTCAACGATGTCTCCATGGGCGTGATTGCGGTGCCGCTGTGGCTCCCGCAGCTCGGCATGTCTGCGGGCCTCGCCATCCTCGCGATAGCCTTCCTCGACGAGCTTCTTCATCTGCTCTTCGGTGGTGCCCCCCGCTACGAGAAGCCGAAGGCGGAGAGCAAAGAGGAGATCATCGAACGCGTCATGGAAAGCGGAGTCTGAGCATGGAAGCCGTGTCACTCGTGG
>JAEYTV010000145.1 GCA_023433855.1 Pseudomonadota bacterium
GTATGGATGCGCACTGCGTCGACTTCGGCCAGATTTGTTATTGCCTCCCGTGCAAACGCAGAACGGAAGCGATCGTTGATGAGAGCAGTTCGTCGGCGACCTTTCCAGCCTCCGGCTTCCAGACGAAGGAACTCTTCCATGCGCAGGCGGATCTCTTCCGGCTGTCGAGCAACCGAATACACAAGCGCGCCGTTTGTAGCCAATCTGCGCCATAATCTACGCATCTCGCGCAGATGATGCGCCGAGATCGACCGCTTGAGATAGGCCTCGCCGTCCAGTACGCTTTCCAGCATCGGGCGCTGAAATACGTCCGTCACAGTGACGGGGAGATCGCGACCAATTGCAACGGCTCTCGCCAGCTGCGCGAAACGACCATTCAGACGAACGTCAGGCAGGACAAGCACCGACGGAAGTCTCGCGTCGCGAAGTGCCAAGGCTTCCAGGAGATTGTCGATCGTCTCTGCGGCATCTTCGGCATCCACCAGAGGCGTGCCGAGCGGTCCGAAGGGGTTTGCCCAGGTCCGAATGATCGAGGCTGCCATCGAGAACCCCGGCTTCTCCACGGTAAAAGGCATCAGCAGTCTGAGGCGACTGCGTTCGCCGACCTCGTCGCGCATCAGTGCCAGACGCACCTGCTTGTCCTCCACGCGCGGCATCGCCGGCGCGAGCAGGCGGGCCGAAAAGAAGATGTTGGGTTCCATGGCGCGGTTCGACAGGAACTCCAGTTCCTCTTGCAGGTCGTAACCGAGCGCCGCAGGATAAAGGCACAGTTCGCGTCCCGGCCGCCCCACAGCAACGCGGGCATCGGCCTCGGGACGCTCGAGCCGGAACGGGCTGCCGGCGGCAAATGGACCGCCGATGCCACCTTCGAACTCACCGCCGATGGGGGGAGGCGCCATAGTCATGTGACCCCTTTCGAAGGTGGCAATGGATCTGCGAAGGCAAAGAGGACGATCCCGAGAGCACGACGGACGGCGATGTGCAGCAGGGTCGCTTCAATCCCCATCGCGCAGGCTGTCGCGATCGCGGCACCCGTCAAGCCGAGGGGAGGGATCAAGAGGATGTTGAGGCCGATGTTTGCGGCAAGTGTTGCAGCATAGAGCGCTACACAGAGCGTCTGCCGCCCTGACATGCTGAGGAGGATCTCGCCGGGGCCGACCATCGACTTGGCCAGGATGCCGGCGAAGAGAATGACCATCAAGGGGTGACCCGCGGCAAAGCCGGGGCCGAAAAACGAAAGGAGTAATTCACCGGCCGCAACGGCCCCAAGACCAATCAGCAGCGATGGCCAGAAACTCCAGCGGGCGGTCCGGCCGGCGAAGGTCGCCAGCGCACGGGTGTCCTGCTCGGCAATAAGGGCGGAAAACCGGGGACCCGCTGCAGCCTTGACGGAGAAGTAAACGAACTGGACAAGCACGATCGTCTTTGCGGCGGCGAAATAGACGCCAACCTCGTCGGGGGGAAGGTAAAGTCCGACGACCACGACATCTGCATTTGTCAGCAGGAAGCCGATTCCATCAACCAGGAAAAGTGGAAAAGAATAGCGGAGCCACAGCCCCATCCTGAAATTCCGCGCACCTGGACCATGCAGCCGGTTCAGCCTGAGCGTCAGCCGTACGAGCTGTAACAGCGTGGTAACGTAGGTGGCGGCGAGCGCCGCTTGCATGGCGGTGACGGCTGTATGAGCGGCTCCCAGCCACACAGAGGCCAGCATGAAGATGAGGATCAATGTAGGTCGGACAAGATAAGTCGGGCTCAATGCGGCTGCAGTCCAGCCGTTCGAGCGGGCAGTTCCGTCGAGGACGTCTCCGAGCGCGATCATCGGCAGGGTAAATAATCCGAGCGCGACGGGCACAAGATAGTACGGCTCGACCCGGTCGCCGAGGATGTGGAGGAAGATGCGCCCCAAAGAGGCGACGGCCGTCGCGGACAACAATGCGACGATCCGGACGGCGAGCGTGAGGCCGCGGATGCTCTCTGCGTCTCCCTGTGCCTTGTGCTGGTGCATGAAGCGAATGATCGACGTATGAAAGCCGATGCAAGACAGGTTGCCGGTCAGGATGACTATCACCCAAACGAAGGCAAAAATCCCATACTGGAATTGCCCCATCACGCGGGCAAGAGCGATCTGCGAAGCAAAGGCGATCGCAGCGCTGATGATCCGGATCGCGAAGGCGACCAATGCCTGTCGCTGAGCGCGGGCGGTCTCGTCCTCTTCCGTGAAGATGGCGTCAAGCCTTTGCGTCAGGGGCGCGAGGCGCGTGCGCAGGCCGCGCGGCAGCAATCTTTCCGCTGTTCCGATGACCGCCATGGTGGCTACGCAATACTCGTGACGCAATACAATGCGTGAAGTCTTGCCACATCAGGGTTAAGAAAGGTTTTTCGACCCGCAGCTGCGCTCACGCGGTCTGTCGCGGCAAAAGCAAAGCGCCGCCTGAAGGGCGGCGCTTTTTATCGAGCGTGTCGGCAGCGTCAAACCTGTTCGAACGCTCCGTGGCAGTGCTTGTATTTTTTGCCGGAGCCGCAGGGGCAGCTCTCGTTTCGGCCAACCTTCCCCCAGGTGGACGGATCTTCAGGACGCCGGTCCTGCGGTGCAGCGATGAAGTTCTCTCCATCGCGGCCGGTAAACTCGTCTTCCCCGGTCGTTGGGTTGACATGATGGGCATCGAATACCGCCGGCGGCTCCGGTGGCTGCGGGTTCTGCACCAGTTCGACGCGCATCATCTGTGCCGTGACGGCCTCGCGCAGATTTGCGAGAAGCGCCTGGAAGAGCTCGAACGCTTCCGCCTTGTACTCCTGGAGCGGATCGCGCTGGGCATAGCCTCGGAAGCCGATCACCGAACGCAGATGATCGAGGTTGACGATGTGCTCCCGCCACAGATGATCGAGCGTCTGCAGGAGCACCGAACGCTCGACATATGTCATGATCTCGGCACCGAAACGCTCCCGACGATCCGCAGCGGCCTGGTCTGCGGCGCTGGTAATCCTTTCGCGGATGTCGTCCTCTCCGATGCCCTCTTCCTTGACCCAGTCCTCGATCGGCAGGTCGAGATTGAGTAGCCGGCGCACCTCGTCGCGCAAGCCCACAGCATCCCACTGTTCGGCATAGGCGCGTTCCGGGATATGTTTGGCCACGAGGATCTCGATCACTTCGTTGCGCATTTCCTCCACGACGTCCGACACGTCTTCCGCGTCCATCATCTCGATGCGCTGCTCGAAAATCACCTTACGCTGGTCGTTGGTGACGTCGTCGTATTTCAGGAGGTTCTTGCGGATGTCGAAGTTGCGCGCCTCGACCTTGCGCTGCGCACGCTCCAGCGCCTTGTTGATCCACGGGTGGACGATCGCCTCACCTTCCTTCAACCCGAGCTTCTGCAGCATTCCGTCCATGCGGTCGGATCCGAAGATGCGCATCAGGTCATCCTGCAGCGAAAGGTAGAATTTGGAACGTCCGGGGTCGCCCTGGCGGCCGGAGCGGCCGCGAAGCTGGTTGTCGATGCGGCGGCTTTCGTGCCGCTCGGTGGCAATGACGTAGAGGCCACCGGCCTCAAGGGCCTTCTGCTTCAGCGCTGCGATTTCCGCCTTGATGGCGTCGGCCTTGGCGTCG
>JAEYTV010000163.1 GCA_023433855.1 Pseudomonadota bacterium
GTGCAAGGCGGGTGTTCGTGCCGGCGTCGGGAAGCAGAGATTCGCTGTTCTTTTTCATGTATGAAGAAGCTTTCCTTGGCGAGAAGACTGGATGTTTTTGACCGGGTTCAGCAATTCGGTCAACCCCGGTAACGCGTTCCCAGGCCACCAGTCTCCCGCCCCTCATCTTCCGGAAATCGCTGATCATTTGACCACCCACCGCCCAAACTTTGTTTATCTGTGCGTTTACTAGGCTGCATTAACGAATTTACCTCATATCCGACGCAATTGCAGAGGCCGAGACTTGACCCTGACTGTTTTTGCGAATGAGATACAGCGCTCGCACCGGGGAAGTTGCCGGGCGGCCGGCCGTATTCAAGAAAAAGGGGAACGGCTGGTGTATCAGATCACGAAATCAACAGATAAGGTTGGGAACATGAGAAAGACGCTTCTGTCAACCGCGATTGGCGCAGCGGTACTGGGCTTTGCCTCGGCTGCATCGGCTGCCACGCTTGACGACGTGAAGGCCAAGGGTTTCGTCCAGTGCGGCGTCAACGGCTCTAATCTTGCCGGTTTCGGTGCGCAGGATTCCTCCGGCAACTGGGCCGGCCTCGACATCGACCTCTGCATGGCGGTCGCAGCGGCAGTTTTCGGCGACGCTACGAAGGTCAAGTTCACGCCGCTTTCGGCGAAGGACCGCTTTCCCGCGCTTCAGTCGGGTGAAGTCGACGTACTCGCCCGCAACACCACATGGAGCACCAGCCGCGACTCGCAGCTCGGCTTCGACTTCCGCGCCGTAAACTATTACGACGGTCAGGGATTCATGGTGAAGAAGGACCTGAACGTGAAATCGGCGCTTGAACTCGACGGCGCTTCGGTATGCGTGCAGGCCGGCACCACCACCGAACTCAACCTTGCAGACTACTTCCGTGCCAACAACATGGAATTCAAGCCAGTCGTCTTCGAGGCACAGGACGAAGCGGACGCCGCCTATAATGCCGGACGCTGCGATGCCTACACCACGGACGCATCAGGTCTCTACTCGATCCGCCTGAAGATGGCCAATCCGGACGATCATATCGTGCTGCCGGAAATCATCTCCAAGGAACCGCTGGGCCCGGCCGTTCGTCAGAACGACTCCAAGTGGCTCGACGTCGTGACTTGGGCGCATTACGCCATGGTTGCCGCTGAGGAATTCGGCATCAATCAGGCCAATGTCGAAGAGATGAAAGGCTCGGCCAATCCCGACATCAAGCGCTTTCTCGGCGAGGAAGCCAATTCCACGCTTGGTCCCGACCTGGGCTTGCCGAAGGACTGGGCCGTTCAGATCATCAAGGCAGTCGGCAACTACGGCGAGAGCTTCGAGCGTAACGTCGGCACCGGCTCTCCGCTGAAGATCGAGCGCGGCCTCAATGCCCTTTGGACCAAGGGCGGATTGCAGTACGCGCCGCCGATCCGCTGATCGCGACCAACAGGGAAGGCGGTCACCCGCCTTCCCTCTCATGACGGATAACACCCGGAAAAAAGGGTGAACCATACGACAGGGGAAATGGATGGCCACCGTAACCGATGCCCGGCCTCATCGCGGCAGCGACACCCGCCCGAAAGTATCTCTGCTCTACAATCAGGCATTCAGACGCATCATCTATCAGGCAGTCACTCTGCTGATCATTGTCGGGGCGATCTATTTCGCCTGGAATAACGCAGCGCAGAACCTCGCCCGAGCTAACATGAGTTCCGGATTCGGCTTTCTCCAGAGCCGCGCGGGGTTCGACATCGCGCAGTCGCTGATCACCTATAGCAGCGACGCCACCTATCTCCGGGCGTTGCAGGTCGGGCTCATCAACACCCTGGTGGTAGCGATCGCCGGCATAGTGACGGCGACAGTTGTCGGGCTTCTGGTCGGCGTCGGCCGCCTCTCCCACAACTGGCTGATCGCCCGGCTTTCCACCGTCTATGTCGAGATTTTCCGCAACATCCCGCCGCTGCTGGTCATCTTCTTCTGGTATCTGGGCGTCCTTGCGCTTCTTCCGTCGGTGCGGACGATCTTCCAGCATGTGAAGGAAAATCCAGGCGCAGCCTTCTTCATCTCCAACCGCGGGATCTATTTGCCGGCCCCGGTATTTGCTGACAGCTTCCTCTATGTGCTTCTCGTCTTCATCCTGGGAGTGGGCGCTGCGATCATCTACACAAAGTGGGCGAACCGGCGTCAGCAGGCGACGGGCAAGCGGCCGCCTGTTCTGTGGGGCAATCTTGCCCTCGTCGTGCTTCTGCCCCTCGTCACCTTCGTCTTGATGGGCGCGCCACTGAGTTTCGACTATCCGGTTCCCGGATCCTTCAACATGCGTGGCGGAATGGTCATCGGCCCGGAATTCCTGGCTCTCTATCTCGCGCTCTCGCTCTATACGGCATCTTTCATCGCCGAGATCGTTCGCGCAGGCATCCGTGGCGTGGCACGGGGGCAAAGCGAGGCAGCCTACGCTCTCGGACTGCGATCCGGACAAACAACGCGTCTGGTGGTTCTCCCCCAGGCTCTGCGCATCATCATCCCCCCACTGACGTCGCAATACCTGAACCTCATAAAGAACTCGTCGCTCGCGGTTGCCGTCGGTTATGCCGATCTTGTCGCTGTCGGCGGCACGATCCTCAACCAGTCCGGGAGGGCCGTCGAGATCATCGCCATCTGGATGCTGCTCTACCTGACGATCAGCCTGCTGACATCGCTCTTCATGAACTGGTTCAACGCCAGGATGGCATTGGTGGAGCGCTGAGATGGATACCAACACCCCTTACGTCCGCCAGACTTTCCTGCCGGCCCAGGAGCCGCCCCGAAGTGCGTCGTCCGCAATCAGATGGGCCCGCAAGAACCTGTTCGCGTCGCTCACCGACAGTATTCTGACGATAGTCGCAGTTGTCGCGCTTCTATACTACCTCCCCAGGATGATCGACTGGCTGTTCATTTCTGCCGTTTGGACAGGCGCCGATCGATCGGTGTGTACAACAGCCCTCCAGGGTGGCGTACAACCCGATGACTGGAGCGGAGCCTGCTGGGCCTATGTGAATGACCGGTTCCTGCAGTTCATGTTCGGCTCGTATCCGCGAGACCAGCTGTGGCGTCCCCTGGTCGTGCTTGCGCTGTTCGTCGGGCT
>JAEYTV010000199.1 GCA_023433855.1 Pseudomonadota bacterium
GCGTTATGCCAAGGCACCTTCCACTTCATTGTCAGAGTCTTCTTGAGTCTTCGCAGCACCCAGACGGCGGCTGATGCTGCGATATGCGGTACTAACCGCATCTCGCCAACCGTCCGCAGCCAAGCTCAAGCTTTCAGGTTCCAGCGCCTTCTTCACATCGTCAGAAGTCCATTCCCGGATGAGTTGCTTCGCTTGGGCATAGACAACGGCGTAGCCCACGCGGCCCATCACCAGCCGTTCCGACCACTGCCGAGCCAACTCGCGGACGATCTCAGGGTCTTCGTAAGTCGCATAGCGCAGCCCGAGGTGATCCTGTGCCGAACGAACGGCCGAGTAAGTGAGATTCACAAACAGTTGGTTCGTTTCCCGAACATAGCGGGCGGCTTTGCCGGTGATTCCCTTTTCGGCAACCTCATCTTCGTCTCTCAACGGTATAATCTCGGGGGCCTGTTCCAAATTCTTAGAGATAGTGGCTCGCTTCGCCCCAGCGGGATTGAAAATAAGGTCGGTCGGGCTGATTGGCGTTTTGCTGCTGTCGCCAGCCGTGCCTTCTTTATGCTCTGGTCGAGCGCCCCTTGCGCCGCCTTCATCGACAAGATGTAGGCCATCGTCCATCTCGCGTGGGCTCTTGGTCTTGACCCGCAGCTCGTTTAGCAGGTCTTGCAGCTCCTTTCGGAGATCGTCGGTCGAGGCGGAGGACTTTGGTGCGAGCGAGTTGATAATCTCAATGAGCCACTCCGGCCGATTGCGGAATACAAGCTCGGCGAAGTCTTCGACCAGGACTTGGCGCTGGTCGCTGCCAGTAAGTTGTACGAAGCGACGATACGGCTCATGCCGAACGCGGAAGTTGTCAGGCAGTTCGACATGAATGGAAATATGGCGGGCACCGAAAGGGATGCCGAAAGCTGGGGCATCGGCGGCCCACTTCCGCCCCTTCCGTACGTCGTACATCTCGCCCCGGAATACGATGGCGGCGGTACTCACTGAGGATGTCAGCGATCCCGATATCGACTTGTTGTGACCGCCGTCCTGATATGCAGGGTCATAGAGATAGTGAATACAGACACCCTCGCCGACATCAACTGCTTCGACGCGGCCGAATGCATCAGCACGCTCCGGGATCGGCTTGAATTGCCGCCGGCCGTCGCGCGGATGGGCACCCTCGTGCAAATACACCTCCACGCCGGCCGGAAGGCTGTAAAACCGATGGTATAGGTACGTCGTAATCCACTGCCGATCCTGCTTCGGGTCACCGTCGTAGGGATCAGCTACAGTGTCCTGATCTGGGCGATTGCCGAACAGGACAACCTCCGTCCAATCCTCATCTAGCTGGTACTCACCCTCGTTCCGGACCTGTTGGGTAACGTCGACGACCTCCTCGAAGGAATCCTCGACCGGAATCCATATCTTTCCGTAGACACCTTCGCGCTTCCCCAGGATTACTTGACTGACTACACCGTAGCGACAGGAGCGGTAGCGCATCCCAAGGATGTTCGACGGCAGAGAAGCCACCTTCGCGCCCATGCCGAAGTTCCCCTCCAACGCCATGTCTTTGCCAAGCGAAGCGGCAAGGTCGCAGATGTGGTCAAGCTCAGCGCTGCTCAAGCCTGGGCCTGTGTTCCAAATCGCCAGCTTTCGGGTTTCACCACACTCTGCAACAGACTTGCCCTTGATCTCCACGACACGCCGATCGGCGGGCGCTTTCGCGGCGGCCTCTACAGCGTTCATCACCAACTCTCGCAACATCATCGTCTTCGGGCACTGTTCGATCTGACGCGAGACAGTGAAGTCAATGTCGCGGATTGTGATCGGCGTAATTTGCTTGATGTGACTCACAACGGCCCCCGCCTTAAAGTTTGAATTCGCCGCCCCCGCGACCGGTGGACGTACTGAAGCGCGCCTCGACCTCCGACACCGCGTCCCGCAGCGCCTTCACGATCTTCCGCACTTCCGCTTCCTCATAAACGTAGGTCTGACGGTTTGAGAGGTTGCCGATGAGGCGCACGGCCTCCAGCGCCTTGTTGGTCCGCTTTTCTGCCAGCTCGCGAAATTTCGCGTGCTTCTTCTCGTTCGCAGTCATGCATCATTTCGCTTAATTACGGTTCATCACGGCGCAAAATGACCTGTACAGCATATATCGTCAATATATTTTGAGAATATATTTCAAATATATGTCCTGTCTCTGTCATTGTAGCGGGTCAGGGGACGCCAGTCCGCCTCAGTATAGGGGCAACCCACCAAGCGCTTCGAGCGAAGAAGGACACGATCAGGAATCTGATCAAGATGGCCTACGACTACCGGAACGGTTGATCAGAGGATCGGCCAGTAACAAAGCCGGCGCTGTACCCGCGATCGCGATGCATGATGATGCGGCCCCGCAGTGCGGACGCCTGTGATCGCATCCAGGTTCGGAGATGGACCGTCTAAGCTATGACCGAGGCAGCCGCCGCAAACTCACTTCGCTCGCTTACTTCACAACCGTCGTCTGCAACGAAGTCTGGTTCGCCGTTGGCTTTCTAACAGGTTACATATCGATTAGCCCGCTTCTGTCAGAGTGACATGAGGCGCGCGATTAGGAGGCGATTGCGGACGATGCGGTTGCAGATCTCAAGGTTTGCGGTGCTCTTCGACCGCCAGCGGAAATTAGGATCGACCGATAACGACGCCCGCTGAGTACTCGCGGTTCTCGCGATATATGATGATACGACCTGGAAGAGCGGTGGCCTGCCAGCCTGCAGGCAGAACGGCGATTACGGAGTTCAACACCTCACGCGTGGTTGATGGTTTCGTCGTGAACGGCGGCACGATGCTCGTGATGAGATCCGGGTGCGGACGACGACCGCGACCGCCATCGCCCTCGGCACGCAGAGTGAACGGCAGCTCCTTGCGCAGTGCATCGAGCACTTGCGCTGCCGAGACGCCCCCCTCTGACTGGATGTCTACGGGGTGGTCGAGGTCGATCGGATAGACAGCATCAAAGCCTGTCGCCTTGAGTTCCGTGGTGTCACGGTTGCGGCCAGGATCATTGCTCCCGAAGCCGCTGAAGTTCCACCAAACATCCGCGCTTTGGGCGTGTAATCGTAAAAAAGTAATTTTCGTGCACGGTCAGGCAACGGAGGCCCCCGGTCTTTCGGGGGCCTAACGCGTCGTCAGTTGTTATCATGCATGTTAGCGAGGCGACGGAGCTTTGCGTCCCATAACGCTGTCGAAAGAAAAGCAACCGCGTCCGCGGAGCAACGCGATCCCGGCAGCGCGTACATGTGGAGCGCGCCCTCATAGAGCGTGCCCGATTTCTCAAAGGAGTAGCGCCAGCCGCCGTCCGCATTGCGAGCAAAGGCAGGGTCATGCCAGATCATGATCACGATATCTGACCCGAGCCGTCCCAGCCGTGCGGCATCTCCGAATGCGAGCAGTTCGGCCTTTGCCTCCGACGTGAGAGCACGCAGATGTTCGTATGTGCTCTTGCTCATGCCGAGGCATCCTTCATGGAAGCGGGAATAGTGCGATCGTCGCCGAGCGACAGGGCGTTGCGAATGAAACGCTCCAACGCCTCATTAGTGCCGTGCTCGATGCAGGTCTTCGCCGACCTGAGGTCGGCGGTGATGTAGAAGTGGTCGCCCTCGGGCGTGGTAGCGAAGTCGGCAAGGTACACAGCACTCTCCTTGGCTAGTTGGTGCCCACTGAAAAGACCGGATCGCATTGCTCCTGTCAACGGACAGTCCAAAGAAAAGGCCTAATACTTTCAATGTTATAATTGAAGTAATCACGGATAAGTCCGTTATATAAAACTTATGGAGAGGAGGCATCAAGACCGGATAGGTCCGTGATCTCGCTGACATGATCGAGATGTCGCCCGTCTTCCTGTACATGCGGGTGATGTCGTGGCCGTCGAAATAGAGGAAGACCATCGGAATTGGGAAGAACCTCACCGATTCCTGGACTATCCAGAATTCGGTGCAAGAAGAAAATGGAAGCCCCGACAAACTCGGGGCTTCGCGTCAATCAAGCTTCACCGGGTTAGGTCCGTGCCAAGCGTCAAAGTCCTGGCTCATGCTGAACAACGTGTCGGCCCACTCCTCACCTTTAAGGTACCCGATGAGATGATTGGAGTTTCGAACGGTGCCTGGCAGGCGGACGGAGTAGCTGACGACGTCTCCAACACCAACTTCTTCGATGAACTGATCGAGATGAAGGTGCCATCCACCCGTTCGTGTATCGTGGACCATCATAATCTCGTCAGGGATCTGCTCGGATGGCAGCGACTTCTTCAAGCGAGCGATGGCATCCATGTTGGCCGCGCAGATTTCATCGTGAGTGTCAGGTGCGCTCAATGCTGGCTCCCTCCGGTGAACTTGGAGAGGAAGTGGTCGACCCCGAGCACTAGAAAGGCGGTGATCCATGTTTCGCTCTTTAGTGAGGCCTCCACATCGCGGAGCTTCCACGTTCCCGAAAAAGGTACCCAAAGGGCGTCTTCAGGGATCGCCGAGAGTGCGTGCCGGCGTTCTGCGAGCTTGAAATGAGCCACATACTCGTCGTCCATCTTTACCGTCCAGATGTACGCGCCGAGGTCACTATATTCCTCGTCGACTTCCGCTTCGCTGCGCGTAGACAGGAACCAGAGAGCGCGCTTTTGGAGCGATGCCAGAACATCCTCCAGCTCGGCGATCGTGTGGAAGTTCTGGTCGACATCGACCAGGGGCATGGGGAGGCGGTAGCTGACGGCGCTCATGCGGCCACTCCTTTGAGACGGTTGCGCTCTCCGATCAGACGGATCTGAGCGGTGGTGCGGGTGCCGAACGAGACGAAGAAGCGCTCGCTATCGAGCCTGATGACATCTGCAAGGTACACTGGATAACTCCTTTGCGTTTAGTGCACCCCGATTGGACCGGACCTCATCGCCGCCGTCAATAGGATATATGACGAAAAAAACGATTTATAATCAGTATGATGTAATCCCCATAATGGAATAGTCCGTGAGAAAATGATGAACCTTTGCAGAAGGTGAAGAAACGGACTTGTCCGTTACCGATTGGGCATGATCGAGCCGGGATCTGGCGCATCGGTAGGAGGAATGGCGGGCGCTGGCGGCGCTCAATGCAAACGCCGGCGGAAATCGCACTCGTCCTCGTTGTGTTGCCGTGAGCGCGAGTTTATCAATTCCACCAGGGGCATTAGGGGAGCGATCTCGAAGACGCACGGCAGCGGCGAGACCGTTAAAGGAATGCTGAAGTCGAAGGCCGATCCGTCGTGGGGTCCGCTGATGGAGGGCTCATTGGCAACGCAAGTGGCGGGTATCGCATGCGAACGCACTTGGAAGCGCTTGGAAGGGATCGTGCGATGAAGCAGAAGCTATCGTCCGGAGCGCATAAAGTCGCCGCCGCGGCCCAGGCTCGTCCTGCAGAAACCCGATGGTCGTTGATCGAGGCCGTTGCAGGAGCCGTTCTCGGCCTCATGATTGGCGGCGTAGGCATTGCCGCGATGGGTGCGCGACGGGTATGCCTGCTAGCGTTATCTTCGCTCTGGTGGGCGGCGTGATTGGCAACAGGTATGGGATCACGAAGGATCGGCCAGTCCGCTAGTAGCGCTGCCGGATGATGTCGAGGTCGAGCCGGATCCCCTGAATCTCACAGCGGGTTGGATATATGAGCTGACCGATCCGGAGCACGCACAGGCCGACCTGCGCTGTCGTCCTCAGGGAAAAATCTAGCGCCAGCCCATCTCCATGGAGATAGACCGTCTCGAAATGGATCCTGTCGTCGGCCCGCCGCAACGCCGACGACATCGAGAAGCCAGTCTCGTTCGGATGCGCCCCGTAGTCGAGCGCCTGCTCATAGAGCGTTTGGTAACCCCGAGCGATATGAGCTGAAGCCGCTTTGAGGGACGCCTTCATGGCTCCAGCCGTGAATTCCTCGCGAAAGGCTTTGCGCGTCTTCGGGCTGTCCGTGCGAGACATCCAGCGCTCCCACTTCTTCACATCTCCGCCGATGAAGTGACCGTAGCCGGCGTGCTCAAGACACAGCCGGAGGAGAGCCTGCGCCTCGAAGAGGTGCCCGGCCATCACTCCGCTCATGGCAGCGCGGTAGGCGGCATGGGCCCGCAGAAGGAAGAACATCGGGATCTTCGGATCCGGGTTGACTGCGCTGTGCAGCAGCTTGAGGAACATCTTGTCGATAGCGATGAGGTCGGCCATAGCGCGGCGCTTGTTGTTGAAGGTGGCGAGCTGGTTGCCCCGCGCGTCGTCCAGATACTGAGTGAGCGGGTCGGTTCCCCATCCCGGCGGCGTGGCGGTCGTCAACGGCTTCTCCTTGCGACTCACTGCTAATTAACCAATCCATGATGCCATGGCCGGATGGTCAAGCGTCCGCGTAATCCGAGGAAACCACCGAAATCTGCGCCGCTCCTCGCGGAAGACGATGCCGCTCTCCGCGGCCAGCGCCGCCGTCCACGGGATCCTGCGCAGCCTAAGCTTCCATTCGATGCGATGCCGGAGTGGGTCGAGCCCTGTCTCGCGTTACTGCGCCCGTCGCCTCCAAAGGGCGACAAGTGGGTGTACGAGGTGAAATGGGACGGGTACCGAATCTCGGCGTATAAGATCGGCGACAGGGTCACGATCCGGACACGCCGTGGCCATGACTGGACGGCTTCGTTTCCGGCGATTTTCGACGCCGTTGCCGCTCTTCCAGTCGGCAGCGCTGTTCTCGACGGAGAGGCCGTTGTGCTCGATGAAGCCGGACGGAGCAACTACAACGCGCTTATCAAAGCTATTGGCGGCCGCTCGGGCAAGAAGGCATCTCGCGACGTCGTCCTGATGGCGTTTGACCTGCTATATTTCGACGGCCACGACCTGAGGAGGATGGAGCAAGAAGTCCGGCGGCATCTCCTTGAAGAGCTCGTCGGGGACGATCAGCAAGGTGCTATGCGTCTCTCCCAAGAGATAGACACCGATGATCCGGATGCGCTGCTCGCTGCTGCCTGTTCCCACGACCTGGAGGGCATCATAGCCAAAGACGGTACGGCACCCTACCGATCCGGACGTGGCGGCGAGTGGGTGAAGATCAAGTGCATCGCGAGCGACGGCTCTCTCGTCATCGGCTACGAGCCATCGACGGCTGCTCTCGGCGAAATTGGTCGGCTGCTTCTGGCTGCGCGCAAGGGCGACGGCATCGTGTATGTCGGATCCGTCGGGACCGGCTTCAACGGCCGCAACTCTGCCAGCCTTCGCAAGGATATGGATGCCCGGGTGATGGCGAAGCCTGTAATCCCGCTCAAGCGGAAGGGTGTCGTCTGGATCCGGCCGGAACTCGTCGCAGAGGTAGAATATCGCGCTTGGACGTCTGACGGACATCTCCGCCATTCTTCATTTAAGCGTCTACGAGACGCCGCAGATGCTGACAACGTCTTCGAGATCGGGACCGCCGGAGATCCATGACTATCCTTCCTGCTCTGCACTAGCTGATGCAACGACAGCCGTTTAGATGTCGATCGAAGGTTTAGAGGCCAAGGTCTAATTGACCTACTACCGTTCCGGCGCTCCGCGCTTCAAGCGAAGAGAGGGTGACGCCCAAGAGCCTCACGCCCTTATCGCTTGGGAACTCGCTTGCAAGGACCGTGTCGCAGATGTCCCGGATGATGGCGGAAGATGAGATCGGCACAGTTGTGGAGCGACTGCGAGTGACCTGCCTGAAGTCGGCATACTTGATCTTGACCGTGACCGTACGTGGCCGGATGTCACTGGCATCGCAGTAGCGCCAGACCTTGTCGATCAGCGGGATGATCTCAGCCTGTGCCGCTTCCAAGGTGCGAATGTCCTGCCGGAACGTGTCTTCTGCACCGACTGACTTGCGGACCCGGTTCGAGCGGACCTGACGCTCGTCGATACCACGCGACAGGCCATAGAAGTAGGGGCCTGACTTGCCGAAGTGCTGAAGGAGAAAGTCGAGAGACTTTGACTTCAGATCAGCGCCTGTTTCTATGCCGAGGCGATGCATCTTCTCGGCCGTCGCCGGACCCACGCCATGGAACTTCTTGATTGGCAGCGCCTCCATGAACTTCGGCCCGTTCTTCGGCGTGATCACCGCCTGACCGTTAGGCTTGTTGAGGTCGGAGGCCATCTTCGCGAGGAATTTGCAGTAGGAGATGCCAGCGGACGCGTTCAATCCGGTGACCTGCCTGATCTTCGCCCTGATCTCCCGCGCGATCTCGGTTGCAATCTCCTGTCCCTTCAAGTTCTCCGTTACATCGAGATAGGCCTCATCTAGGGACAGGGGTTCGATCAGCGTCGTATACTCCGCAAAGATTTCCCTGATTTGCAGTGATACCGCCTTGTAGACGTCGAAGCGAGGTCGCACGAAGATGAGGCCCGGGCACTTCCGGAGTGCTGTCACAGATGCCATGGCGGAGTGAACGCCAAACTTGCGGGCTTCATAGCTTGCCGCAGCGACAACCCCCCGTGCCTCTCCATGGCCCACAGCCACCGGCTTGCCGCGGAGCGCTGGATTGTCGCGCTGCTCGACCGAGGCATAAAAGGCATCCATGTCGACTTGGATGATCTTGCGGATGCGGGCAGGACTTGCCTGCTCCTGCTCGCATGATTCCGCTTCCTGATCGACCGCATCCGTCATTGCATCAAGCGTCCGGGTCCAGGCATGGGAAGCTTGTCTGGCAGCGGTCGCCGTCGGTGCTCACCAGGTGGTCGCAGCCCATCGCTGCTATCCTGCGCAGCCGCGCAAACGTGATGCTCGCGCCATGCTTCTTGACGAGGATCGCCCGGTCGAGCTGGCCGGAGCGATCACAGGCAGCGCATTCTACCGCGATGACGGCATGGCGCACCTGACGCAGCGTGGCGTTCAGGTCCATCGGCTTCGACTTTGTCTTGCTCATATCCTACCCCGTTCCACCCATCCACAGCGTCGACCTCATGTGAAGGCTGCCCAAAAGAATCTTTGGCGACCTCCGTGACGACCGCAGAGCCGCTACCGAACTGATTCGTCAGGATGAATCTTCGCTCCGGCTAAAATGCTGAGTTCCTGTCCTGTTTTGACTCCGCTTGACTCTTCCCTCGTAGCGGAACAGATAGCGAACATCAACATTCTAAGGGACATGAAGTCTCACCCAACGCGAGCCTTGAGGAGGGTCGTGAACGATGTCGCATGCCCAGACCTCACGGGTGGTCGAGGAACTGAGAGACCGGATTGCGCACCTTGAGGGCAGCGTATCGCGCAAGGCGCTTGTCCTGCCGTTCGGGGTGCCGGAGTTGGACGCGCGACTGCCAGGTGGCGGACTTGCCTATGGTTCCCTGCATGAGGTTGCGGGAGGCGGTGCAGGCACGATCGACGGGGCTGCGGCAGCTCTGTTCACTGCAGGGATCGCGGCGCGTGCCAAGGGGAAGGTCCTGTGGTGCCTGACACGTCCGGACCTGTTCGCGCCAGCGCTATCGCAGGCGGGGCTTCACCCGGATCGGGTGATCTATTGCGAGGCTGACCGTGAGGAGGATGTGCTCGCTTCGATGGAAGAGTGTCTCTCCTTCGGTGGATTGGCGGCGGTCGTGGGGGAACTGGTGAGGCTGCCAATGACCGCGTCTCGTCGTTTGCAACTGGCCGCAGAGAAGACTGGAACTTTGGGTCTGGTGGTGCGGCGCTGGCGGCGCCAGACGGAGGCCTCCGACTACGGCCAGCCGACAGCCTCGACGACGCGCTGGAGGATCAGCGTGCTGCCATCGGAGCCGCTTCCTGTTGCAGGGGTCGGACGAGCGCGGTGGCTCGCGGAACTGATGCGGGTGAAGGCAGGTGAGTGTGCCGAGTTTGAGTTAGGAG
>JAEYTV010000240.1 GCA_023433855.1 Pseudomonadota bacterium
GTGCAGGATGCTCTTACCCAATGGTGGTACGGTCACAACGCGGTCGGCTTCTTCCTGACTGCCGGCTTCCTCGGCATGATGTTCTATTTCGTGCCCAAGCAGGCCGGTCGCCCGGTCTATTCCTATCGGCTGTCGATCATCCACTTCTGGGCCCTGATCTTCATGTATATCTGGGCCGGTCCCCACCACCTCCACTACACGGCGCTGCCTGACTGGGCTCAGACACTCGGCATGGTGTTTTCGATCATGCTGTGGATGCCCTCCTCGGGCGGCATGATCAACGGACTGATGACGCTCTCGGGAGCCTGGGACAAGATCCGCACCGACCCGGTCATCCGGATGATGGTCATGGCGATCGCCTTCTATGGCATGGCCACCTTCGAAGGCCCGATGATGTCGATCAAGGCGGTCAACTCCCTCAGCCACTATACTGACTGGACGATCGGCCACGTACATTCCGGCGCGCTCGGCTGGAACGGCATGATCACCTTCGGTGCGATCTACTACCTGACGCCGAAACTGTGGAACCGCCGTCGGCTGTACAGCCTGCAACTCGTCAACTGGCACTTCTGGCTGGCGACGCTCGGAATTGTTGTCTACGCGGCAGTCATGTGGGTTGCCGGAGTTCAGCAGGGCCTGATGTGGCGCGAATACGACGACCAGGGGTTCCTCGTCTACTCGTTCGCCGAAACCGTCTCAGCCATGTTCCCCTACTATGCCCTGCGTGCCGTGGGCGGCGCCATGTTCCTCGCGGGCGCCCTGCTGATGGCATTCAACATAACCATGACAATCCTGGGCTACGAGCGGCGCGAGAATGTGCCGGGCGCAGCGCCGGCAGCCCTGCAGCCGGCTGAATAAGGAGAAGCCTTATGAGTCTTCTAGACAAGCACCACTTCATCGAGCGAAACGCCACGCTGCTGCTGGTTGGTTCGTTGGTTGTGGTATCCATTGGCGGCATCGTGGAAATCGCACCTCTCTTCTACCTCGAGAACACGATCGAGAAGGTGGAAGGCATGCGTCCCTACTCGCCGCTCGAACTGGCTGGCCGGAACATCTACATCCGTGAGGGCTGCTATGTCTGTCACAGCCAGATGATCCGGCCCTTCCGCGACGAGGTCGAGCGCTACGGCCATTACAGCCTCGCCGCCGAATCCATGTACGATCATCCGTTCCAATGGGGCTCCAAGCGTACCGGGCCCGATCTTGCCCGCGTCGGCGACCGCTATTCCAACGAATGGCATGTGCAGCACCTGATTGAGCCTCGTGATGTTGTTCCGGAATCCGTGATGCCGAGCTATGCCTTCCTGAAGGAAACAACGCTGAATGTCAGCAACGTCTCGATGGAACTGACGGCCAACCGCGCGGTCGGCGTTCCTTATACTGACGAGATGGTGGAAAATGCCAAGGCCGATCTTGTGGCCCAGGCCGATCCCAATGCGGACACGTCCGAGCTTCTTGCCCGCTATCCGAAAGCGAAGGTAGGCGATTTCGACGGCGACCCAGGCAAGCTGACCGAAATGGACGCTCTCGTCGCCTATCTCCAGATGCTCGGTACCTTGGTCGACTTCTCGACCTACGATGATGCCGCTGGTTATCGGTAAGGAGAGGAAGATGGAAGTCTACACGGCCATGCGCCACTTCGCCGACAGCTGGGGTCTTCTCGCCATGACCCTGTTCTTCATCGGTGTCGTTCTATTCACCCTGCGCCCCGGCGCGAAGTCTCTCGCGAAAGAGGCCGCGCAGATCCCTCTGAAGGAGGATTAACAGATGGCGGAAAAACATATCGACGAAATCAGCGGGGTGGAGACCACCGGCCATGAATGGGACGGGATCCGCGAGCTGAACAATCCCATGCCGCGCTGGTGGGTCTGGACCTTTTATGCCACCATCGTCTGGGCACTCGGCTATACGATCCTTTATCCTGCCTGGCCGCTGGTCAACGACGCGACGAGAGGGCTTTTGGGCTATTCCAGCCGCGGCGATCTCTCCACCGAGTTGGAGCGCGCCAAGATTGCTCAGGGCGATGTCCTGGAGAAGATCTCCAAGGTCTCCCTTGAGGAAATCCTAGCCGATCCGCAACTGACCCAGTTCGCGACAGCAGGCGGTGCTTCGGCCTTCCGGGTCAATTGCGTGCAATGTCACGGCACTGGCGCTGCGGGCGGACAGGGTTATCCGAACCTCAACGACGACGAATGGCTGTGGGGCGGTGATATCAATGCCATCTATCAGACCATTGCTCACGGCATCCGCGACAGCGTAGATCCGGACACACGCCTCTCGGAAATGCCAGGATTTATCGACGTGCTGAAGCCTGAGGAGGTCAGGCAGGTCGCTGCTTATGTCGTCAGCCTCAGTGGTACGCCCCGCGATCCAACCATGATCGAACCGGGCAAGCAGCTCTTTGCCGACAACTGCGCTTCCTGCCACGGTGAGAATGCCGAAGGCAATCGCGATATGGGCGCTCCGGATCTTGCCGATGCCATCTGGCTGAAAGTGAGCGGGGAAGCCGAGATTGCACGCCAGATCCAGGTTCCCCGGCACGGCGTCATGCCGGCCTGGAGTGCGCGTCTTAGCAACGAGACCCTCAAGCAGCTCGCCGTCTACGTTCACTCGCTTGGCGGTGGAGAATAGGGCTCTGTCTGGTTAACCACAAAGCCGCTGGCAGCGGCTTTGTGGGTCGGCCATCGCGAATGACGCCGCCATTTTGCCGCACCCGTTCCCACCCCAACCCCGACAAAGGTTGACTTATGTCAAGGATGAAGGGGGCCCTGGGTGCGAAAAGAGAGGGGACGAAGGATTGTCCCATGAACCTCTATACTGCACCTCACGTTGCCTCGGCCGACCCAGAGGTCGAGCGCATCGACGCCCAGCCCTCCCATTCGCCAAAAGTTCCGCGTCAGCCGCTCTACGAAAAACGCAAGAAGATCTTCCCCAAGCGAGCGGAGGGGCAGTTCCGTCGCTTCAAGTGGCTGGTGATGCTGATTACCCTCGGCATCTATTATCTCACACCGTGGATCCGTTGGGACCGCGGCCCTTTCGCTCCCGATCAGGCGGTGCTGATCGACCTGGCCAACCGCCGTTTCTATTTCTTTTTCATCGAAATCTGGCCCCAGGAGTTCTTCTTTGTGGCTGGGCTGTTGGTGATGGCCGGCTTCGGCCTCTTCCTCCTGACATCCGCCGTCGGCCGCGCCTGGTGCGGTTATACCTGTCCGCAGACGGTCTGGGTCGATCTCTTCCTCGCCGTCGAGCGCTTCTTCGAAGGTGACCGGAATGCCCGCCTAAAACTCGACGGCTCTCCTTGGACGTTCAACAAGATCTGGAGGCGCGTCGCCAAACATGTGAGCTGGATCGCCATCGCGGTTGCCACGGGTGGCGCGTGGATCTTCTACTTCGCCGATGCGCCGTCGCTGGCCTTCGAGTTCGCCACCGGCCAGGCCGCCGCCATCGCCTACACCACCGTCGCGGTACTAACCGCGACCACCTACGTGCTTGGTGGGCTGATGCGCGAGCAGGTCTGCATCTACATGTGTCCATGGCCGCGCATCCAGGCTGCCATGCTCGATGAAAAATCATTGGTCGTTACCTACAACGACTGGCGCGGCGAGCCACGCAGCCGACATGCCAAGAAGGCTGCCGCTGCCGGCCAGGCGGTGCGCGACTGCGTGGATTGCAACGCCTGTGTCGCGGTTTGCCCCATGGGGATTGATATCCGCGATGGCCAGCAGCTCGCCTGCATCACCTGCGCCTTGTGTATCGATGCCTGCGACGGCGTGATGGACAAGATCGGCAAGCCCCGCGGGCTGATCGCCTATGCGACCCTCAACGAATACGATGCCAATATGGCACTCGCTACCGCTGGCGGCACGAGCGCCATCGATCCTTCCAGGGTACGCAATGCCGATGGTTCTTTCGTCGACAAGGTTCGTCACTTCAACTGGAAGATCATCCTTCGGCCTCGAACCTTGCTCTATTTTGGTGTGTGGGCTGCGGTCGGGCTCGGACTGGTCTTCGCTCTGCTGTCGCGCGATCGGCTGGAGATCAATGTCATCCACGACCGCAACCCACAATTTGTGCTGGAATCCGACGGTTCGATCCGGAACGGCTACACGATCCGACTGCTCAACATGATCCCCGAGCCCCGGACGATCCTCGTATCCATGGAGGGTCTTCCCGAAGCGACAATGAAGATCAGCGGCATTACCGACGTGCCCGGCCGGCTCTTCGCGGTGCAGGTCGAGCCCGATCGGACGCTTGCTCTCAGGTTCTTCGTTACTTTGCCCAAGACCGCGGTCACCGCACAGAACGAACACTTTCACTTCGTCGCCGAAGACCGTTCCAGCCACGAACGGGACGTTCTCGGGGCGGCATTCATCACTCCGGGAGCATCGAGATGAACAACAAGCCCGCACATCCAGACGAGGCGAGATCCTTTGTCTTCACCGGCTGGCACATGATCGGCATCATGGTTCTCTTTTTCGGCACGATCCTATCGGTCAATTTCTACATGGCCTACAGTGCCGTTACTACCTGGAGCGGCCTTGTGGCGGAGAACACCTATGTCGCCAGCCAGCAGTTCAACGGCAAGGCGGCCGAAGCACGGGCCTTGCTGGCCTCGGGAGTGACCGGCAAGCTGACAGTTACCAGCTCCAGCATCCGTTACGAGGTGACCCATCCGCAGGAAGGCCCGGTCGCCGCAGATAGCCTGATCCTGCGCTTCAAGCGGCCGGTGGGAGAGCATCAGGACTTTGAACTCGATCTCACCCCGGTGAGAACGGGGGTTTTCGCGGCAGACCATGACGTCCTGGCTGGAGACTGGATCGTGGATGCGAGCGCCTTCAAGGATGGCAGGCGGATATTGCACCAGGCCGAGCGGGTTGCGGCGGGGGGGCATCGATGAGTTGCTGTGCGCCCGGCACCGACGGCCTTCTCGATCGAGGATCACTCTCGCCCGACGAACTCCTGCTGTCCAGCCGTTCGGTCGGTCCGGGGCTCCGGCAGACGGACCTCAGCGTGCCACAGGTGCATTGCGGCACCTGTATCACCGCCATCGAAAAGGCCCTCCAAGCACTGCCGATCGTGGAGCGTGCGCGGGTCAATCTCTCCACGAAGCGCGTTTCGGTGGTCTGGAAAGAGGAGTCGGAGCACGGGCCGGTCGATCCGACCCTCCTCATCACCACGATCACAGAGGCCACGGGATACGACGCTCATCTTTTTGCCGGCACTCAGGACGATGGCGACAAGTTGCAACGCGAGCTTATCCGCGCAGTCGCGTTGTCGGGCTTTGCCGCGGCCAATATCATGCTTCTCTCCGTGTCCGTATGGTCGGGCGCCGACGCGGCGACGCGCGACCTGTTTCACTGGATATCGGCCATGATCGCAGCCCCGGCTCTGATTTACGGAGGCCGTTTCTTCTATCAGTCGGCCTGGAGGGCGTTGCGGCGCGGGCGGACCAATATGGATGTCCCGATCGCACTTGCGATCTCCCTGTCCTATGCCGTTTCGCTCTGGGAAACCATGCACCACGGCGAACATGCCTGGTTCGACGCGACGGTGTCGCTGCTGTTCTTCCTGCTGATTGGCCGGACGCTCGACCACATCATGCGTGATCGTGCCCGCGCGGCGATCACCGGGCTTGCGAGGCTGTCGCCGCGTGGCGCCATGGTCCTCAATACAGATGGTTCGCGGGAATATCGTGCGGTCGAGGATATCATCCCGGGCGACCTCGTCGCGATCGCATTGGGTGAACGTGTTCCGGTTGACGGCGTGGTGGAAAGCGGCACAAGCGACATGGACATGTCCATCGTCAACGGCGAAAGCGTCCCCCGTCGGGCAGCGCCCGGCGACGTGGTGCAGGCCGGCATGCTCAGCCTGACCGGATTGCTGGTCCTGAGGGCGACCGCTGCAGCAAAAGACTCCTTCCTCGCCGAGATCATCCGGATGATGGAAGCTGCCGAAGGCGGCAGGGCGCGCTACCGGCGCCTCGCCGATCGCGCAGCGCAATACTATTCGCCCGCCGTGCATCTTCTGGCGCTCACCGCATTCGTATTCTGGGGTCTTGTCGGCGGCGACTGGAAACACGCGATGTTGATCGCGATCGCCGTTCTGATCATTACGTGCCCCTGCGCGCTTGGTCTTGCAGTTCCGGTCGTGCAGGTCGTCGCAGCGGGGCGGCTGTTCAGGAACGGCATCATGGTCAAGGACGGGTCAGCCATGGAGCGCCTCGCCGAGATTGACTCGGTTGTCTTCGACAAAACAGGAACACTGACGCTAGGGAAGCCAAGGCTGATCGATGCGGATCAGGCGACTGCCGCCTATCTTCCGCTGGCAGCAGGTCTTGCTGCCTTCTCCCGACATCCATTGTCGCGAGCACTTCATGAGGCAGCCTGCGGCCCCGTCCATGTTTTCGACGACGTGACCGAGATTCCCGGGAAAGGGCTCGAGGGAGTAGCCGACGGTGCGACCTATCGGTTAGGCAACCGCCGGTTCGCTAGCGGCGAGGCGGATACGCCCGGACCAGCAGATACGAGGCTTGAGGTTGTCCTATCACGTGACGGCAATGAACTTGCCTGTTCCCGGTTCGAAGACACTCTGCGCTCTGGCGCCGCCGCGGCGATCGCTGAGCTTTCCTCCCGCGGGATTTCGAGCGGAATCCTTTCCGGCGACCGAGCCCCGGCGGTGAGCGATCTCGCTGCCCGAGTAAACGTGGAACGCTGGAAGGCCGAACTAAGCCCCAAGGAAAAGGCAGAGTTCTGCCAGTCGCTGGCGGAGCAGGGACATAAGGTGTTGATGGTCGGCGACGGCATCAATGATGCGCCGGCGCTGTCGGCGGCCCACGTCTCCATCGCGCCGGCGACTGCTGCCGACATCGGACGTCAGGCTGCAGATTTCGTGTTCATGCATGAGAGCCTGGAAGCGGTGCCTATGGCGATCGACATCTCGCGCCGAGCCGGACGACTCATCCGGCAGAACTTCGCCCTGGCCATCGGATAT
The DNA here is from genome assembly GCA_023433855.1 of Pseudomonadota bacterium. Taxonomy (GTDB): domain Bacteria; phylum Pseudomonadota; class Alphaproteobacteria; order Rhizobiales; family Rhizobiaceae; genus Neorhizobium. The sequence goes on from JAEYTV010000240.1 coordinate 6,991, forward strand.
AACATCATCGCCGTGCCGATTGCACTCGCAGGTTACGCGACACCGCTCATTGCAGCGGTTGCGATGTCGACATCATCGATCATCGTCGTGGCCAACGCGCTTCGCCTGAACGGTCTGGGTTGGGCGAGCGAGCGCCCTGATGGTTCTGCCGCGACAATCGAGTCCCGTGTGGGAAAGGCAAGTCACGCATGAACATGCTGATCTATCTCATTCCGATAGCATTGTTGCTCGGCGGCCTGGGTCTCGCCGCCTTTCTATGGTCCCTGAAGAGCGGCCAGTATGACGATCTGGACGGTGCGGCGTGGAGAATTCTCGAGGAGGATGCTTCAGAGTGACCGGAGTCGCACAAAGCGTCGACAGCGGTCCCTGTTGGCATCGCTAAAGCATGTACTCGACCCTCGTGGATGGCAGCGCTTGAGTTGCGACCGACCGCTGTGGCTCTTAAGGGCGAGACGTTTCTGCTGATCGGGGGCGACAGGATGCAGTACAGCACGGGCGTGGTTCGCTCCGAGCCTGAGATCGCGCCGGAGGCTTGCCGCTCGGTCTCCGCTCAAGCGCAGTCATGGCTGCCCTTGACGGCTGAATGCCAGCCACCTCGGATACCATCGCGGATCCGGCGATCGCTTGCTCCTGTAGCGGAGGTCTGCCGGTTAGTGCGACCTGGGTTCTGTTCTCTTCCCCTCGCAAGCAAGGTTCGGACATTCGCAAGTGTCGCCCGTGAGAAGTCCGAGCATGGATGGCTTCTCTATCGTGATGAGGTGGCGGGCGGCAGGATTGGTGACGTTCACCACGCCCTTGGAAATAAGCTTCGTGATCGTTCGAGATACCGTCTCGATGGTGAGACCGAGATAGTCGGCCATGTCCTGGCGGCTCATCGGCAGGTCGATCGTTGCACACGAACTGCCGGCGGCTCTTGAACGACGGAGATGCTTCAGAAGGAAGGTGCAAAGACGCTCTTCCGCCGTTTTGCTCGAGAGCAGAACCAGTTGGTCTTGCGCTGCCGCCATCTCGTCGCACACGCGAGAAAAGAGTTCCGGGCGCAGATCGTCCGACTCTGCGACGGCATCCTCGAACCAGACGCGAGGCAGACGCCTGATCTTCGTCGCCGCAATCGCCTCCGCCGTATAGGGATAGAGGTCCTTCAGCGAGAAACCGACAATATCGCCAGCATATAGAAAGCCGGTGATCACTCGCCGGCCGTCCGAAACGATGCGGAAGATCCTCAGAACGCCTTCGACAACTTCAAAAACGTGCTTTGCCTCGTCGCCCTCAAAAAACAACGGTTGTCCGATCGACAGAGGCTCAGTCGCCTGCCTTGAAAAAAGCCCATGGAGGCCGCCAGCATCCTTGAAGGAAGTGGCCTTAGCTACCTGATGGACGGTCGCGTAGCTGCTGAGAAACACTGATTCCACTCCAATCGCCTGCGGAGCACTTGATTGTCCTCCCGTAACAACCGGATGCAAAGTGAGTGAAAAACGGTGAGATTCGGTGACAATCTGTAACAACCCAGCCGTTCGTGCCTTCAGTTGTCGTGCTGCATCTCAACAACAAGGACGTGGAACCGCCGCGCGACGCATCCTGAAGCCGCTTTATGTCAGGGCCGGCTTCCGCACTTCCTTGAAAAGCACGCTCTGGTCCGTCAGGTATCTCGCGAAGATGGGCAAGCCAGCGGCGCCGATGGCGCGAGCTTGCGCTCCCACCCGGCCCTCTATGACGTCTGGAATGATCACACCTTGAAGGTCGAGTCTGTTGACGGCCTCGATGGTCGCGGCGACGAGACGCTGCCGCACCCAATCTGGAAACCCTCCGTCTATCACGGCGCCGCCGAAATCGATGATCGACGCGGCGGCGACGATCGCCTGCGACAGCGCGTTTGCTGAATCCTGTATCCAAAGATCCAGCGGTTCCCCAAAATCGATCCAGTCGTCGGCAGAATACCATAGGGGCTTCGGGTCGATATTCCGCTCGCGCAGCAGATCCTCCAGAACGAAGATCGAGGCGATATCCAGCAACTGCTGGGTTTTCCCTGCCCTTCCCCTCACCGGCAGCGGCCCGACGGCACCGGCCGTTCCCGTCCGGCCGGAAAAGATTGCGGAGTTCAGCACCACCCCGCCGCCGATGAACGAGCCGATGAAGAAGTAGATGAAATCTGGATACGCAGGGCCGACCCCGAACACCAGTTCTGCGCCGCAGGCGCAGGTCGCGTCGTTTTGCAGGTAAACCGGATAGTGAACGCGGGCGCCGATCTCCGCCTGCAGATCCACCCCCCGCCAAACGTCCATCGCACCCTGCGGAGCCCCGACCTCTTCCGCCCAGTTCCACAATTCAAAGGGGGCCGCAACTCCCAAACCTGCGATGCGGCCGCGCTGCGACTCGTCCATCTGGCTCCCGAGCCTCTCGATCCCGTGGACTATGATCTCGAGGATGTTGCGCGGCAGCGGGTAGGGATAGGTTTCGTGATACTGCAGGCGTATCGTGCCGACGAAGTCCATCAGCACGAGGTCAGCGCTGCGGCGGCCAATCTTCACGCCAAACGAGTAGACTGCATCAGGGTTTAAACGCATGGGCACGGAAGGCTGACCAACCCTGCCGCGCACTGGCTCGCCGCGTAGAAGCAACCCGTCATTTTCCAAGGAACGCATGATAACGGACACCGTCTG
>JAEYTV010000597.1 GCA_023433855.1 Pseudomonadota bacterium
GAGCCTGGACAGGCACTGTTCGCGCGTGTCGCCGTGAACGATCAGCTTGCCGAGCAACGAATCGTAGAACGGCGGGACGACGTAGCCCTCGTAGAGCATGGTGTCGAACCGGACGTGATCGGCCTCCGGAACGCTCAGCGTCTCCACCGTTCCCGGCCCCGGCTGGAAGTCCTTGAACGGGTCTTCGGCGTTGATGCGGCACTCGATCGCGTGGCCCGAGATGACGATGTCGTCCTGGCGCACCGACAGAGGGGCGCCGCCGGCGATCTTCAGCATCTCCTGGACCAGGTCGATGCCGGTGATCATCTCGGTGACCGGATGCTCGACTTGGATGCGGGTGTTCACTTCGATGAAGTAGAAGGCCTCGGTCTTGTCGTCGTAGAGATATTCGACCGTTCCCGCCCCGACATATCCGACCGAGCGGGCGAGGTCGACGGCGCTGGCGCAAAGCCGTTCGCGCACCTTCTGCGGCAGGTGGAATGCGGGCGCCTCCTCCCACACCTTCTGGCGGCGGCGTTGAAGGGAGCATTCGCGCTCGTAGCAATGGACGAAATTTTGGCCGTCGCCGAGGATCTGCACCTCGATGTGCCGGGCGGCCGGAATGACCTTTTCGACATAGAGGCCGCCGTCGCCGAAAGCCGCTTCCGCCTCGGCCGAGGCCTGCAGGAATTGTCGCTCGAATTCCGCGGGCTCCTGGATGATGCGGATGCCGCGGCCGCCGCCGCCCGCCGCAGCCTTGATCATGACGGGAAAGCCGATCCTGTCGGCAATGCCGGCAGCTTCCACCGCGTTCGAAACGCGGCCGTCGCTGCCCGGCACGGTCGGCACTCCGGCTTTGTCGGCCTCCCTGCGCGCCGCAACCTTGTCGCCCAGCAGGCGGATGGAATCCCCTGAGGGTCCGACGAAACGCATCCCTGCCGCGACGACCGCATCGGCGAATTCGGCATTCTCGGCGAGGAAGCCGTAGCCGGGATGGACCGCGTCGGCGTTCGTCTTGCGCGCCGCTTCGATCACATTTGCGACGTTCAGGTAGGACTTCCTGGCCGTGGCCGGCCCGATCTCGACTGCTTCGTCTGCCAGGCGCACGGCGAGTGAATCCGCGTCGGCCGCGCTGTAGACCTGGATCGTGCGCAGGCCGAGGGCCTTCGCGGCACGATTGATCCGCACCGCGATCTCACCCCGATTTGCGATGAGCACGGAGCGGATGGACATCATTCGACCTCCGCGATGATATCGCCGGCCATGATGGCATCTTCATTTTCGGCGACGAAGCGGATCGCCTTGCCTGCAACTCCGGCCTTCACCTCGTGGAACGACTTCATCACCTCGACGAGGCCGATCACATCGTCCTTGGCGACGGCGTCGCCGTCTTCCTTGAACGCCGGGCTGTCCGGCGTCGGCTTGCGGTAGAATACGCCTGGAAGGGGCGACCTGATTTCCTGCTTGCTCATACGGCTCTCCTCGAAACACTGTCCGGACCGACCACGATCTCCGAGACCGGGACGATGCGGATTCCGTTGGCGGTGAGGGCATCGCGGATCGCAGTACCGATCTCCACGCAGCCTGGCGTATCGGAATGAAAGCAGATTGACTCGAAACCGATGTCAATCTCCCCGGCATCCACGGTGCGGACCTTGCCCTCCAGGCAGGCACGAACCACTTTGTCAGCGACGCCGCGGGGGTCGAGGGCACCGACTCGCCGCGCGAACACGATCGATCCGCTGCTGTCGTAGTCCCGGTCCGCGTAGAATTCCCGGACGACCGGTTGTCCCATCTCCCGCGCCACCCGATAGGTGAGCGAGGATTCCATGCAAAAGACGTAGGAATCGGGCGCAGCCCGGCGCATGAAGTCGATGAAGCTACGTGAGAATTCCTCGTTGCGCGCGATCTCCATGTAGAGCGCGCCATGCGGCTTCACGTGCTGGAGGTTCACCCCGTGACGGCGTGCGAACTCGCGCAGCGCGCCGACCTGGTAGATGAGGTCGTTGAGGATTTCCTCGTTGCTGCCGTTGATCTTGCGGCGGCCGAAACCTTGGAGGTCGCGGTAGCCGGGATGCGCGCCGACGCCCACTCCGTGCTGCGCCGCAAGCCGGACGGTCTCGTCCATCAGCATCGGATCTCCGGCATGGAATCCGGCAGCAATGTTTGCCGAACTGATGAGACCCATGATGCTGGCATCATCGGCGTCCGCGATGGTCCAGCGGCCAAAGCCCTCGCCCATATCGCAATTGAGATCGACCGCAGACAGCCGCATGACGGCCCTCTCCTCCTGCATTCGCGGCGCCGTTGTGCACCGGTGTTCCCTGGTTGGTTAGACGCTACCAACCAAAGGCAGGATTGAAAAATTCTATTCTTAGATGTTGATTTTCAAAAAATCAGATAAATGGGCAAGCGCCCCGTGGTCGGCGCTGTCCTTGAAAACCTAGGAGACGACATATAGCGACAGGTAATGAGAATGCACCCGGGTAAACTCACGATCTGTCGATGATAAAAAATCAAAAGATGGTCGGGTTCTGATTCTGAAATTCCGAACGGGATAGTCGAATGCCAATAAGCCTCAAGCAGATCCGATATTTCGTCTCGACGGCGGAGAGCGGCCAAGTTTCGCAGGCGGCGGTCGCGCTCTCCATATCGCAGTCGGCGATCACCACCGCGATCAAGGAGCTTGAGGCGGATGTGGGGGCCAGGCTGTTCATGCGTTCTCAGCAAGGTATGGAACTAACAGCCGCTGGAAAGGAGTTGCTGTTCCACGCTTACGAGGTGCTGTCGAAGATCGACGAGATGACGGGCATCAGCGTGCCCGGCAGCGATCTGCAGGATACGCTGAGCGTGGCCGCCTCCTATACGGTTATCGGTTATTACCTGCCCCATCATCTCGAGCGACTGAGACGGAATTTCCCCAGACTCGATATCCAACTCTTCGAACTCAACCGCGAGGCGATCGAGGAAGGCCTGCTGGCCAACCGATACGATATAGCGGTGATGCTCACCGCCAACACCAACAATCCAGACCTGTCGACCGAGACCCACCTGTCTTCGCGACGCCGGCTGTGGGTGCCGGCGCGCCACCGGCTGCTTACGCTGGGCGCGGTCGGATTGAGGGAGGTCTCCGAAGAGCCCTATATCATGCTGACGGTGGACGAAGCGGCGCATACCTCGCTCAAATATTGGAGCAAGACGCCATACCGCCCGTCAGTGCAACTGCGCACCTCGTCGGTGGAGGCGGTCCGGTCGCTCGTTGCAAACGGGCAGGGCGTCGCCATCCTGTCCGACATGGTGCATCGGCCTTGGTCGCTTGAGGGAAGACGCATCGAGACGGTCGCACTCAGCGATCCAATCCCGGCAATGGATGTCGGGCTGGCCTGGAAACGCGGCGTGACCTTTACGCCGGCCATGCAGGCCTTTCGCGATTACTTCCGACAAACCTATCACCTTCCGATGGGTCGATAGCCGAGTGGGGCGAGTGGCTTCCGGCGCCCTCGGACCATAAGAATTCAAAGGCCAAGCTCACTGTCCTCCTTACGGAGGATTTTGCTGCGCTGGCGATGGCGACAGAGTATCGCCTATGACTCCTTCTGAACTGATTTCCATCGACGTCAGCGCCGGGGCGCAGGCGGAATCGCAGTCCGGCCTCGCCATGCTCCGGCCGCGCATCTGGGGTTCCTTCACCGCGCCGCCCGGGTCGCGGGTGGCGGCGATCGTCATCCACCCGACCAGCAACTTCATGGGGCACTATCTGCTGGCGCCGCTCGCCGAGCGCGGGATCGCTGCGCTCGGCCTGAACACCCGCTATCTCGGCAGCGACGTGTCGCTGCTTCTGGAGCGTGCCATCCAGGATCTGGGCGCCGGCGTCCGCTGGCTGAGGGCGAAGGGGTTCGAGCGTGTCCTGCTGATCGGCAACTCCGGCGGCGGCGCGCTGGTCAGCCTCTATCAGGCCGAGGCCGAGCGTCTGACCATAAAGGACACGCCGGCCGGCGATCCGATCCGGCTTGAGCCGGGAGACCTGCCGCCCGCCGATGCCATTTCGCTCAATGCCGCCCATCTCGGCCGCATGCATCTGATGAATGTCTGGCTCGATCCGGCGGTGATCGACGAGACCGACGCGCTTGGCAGCGATCCGGCGCTCGACATGTTCAATCCCGACAATGGCCCGCCCTATTCGGCGGACTTCCTGCTGAAATACCAAGCGGCTCAGCTTGCCCGCAATGCACGCATCGAATCATGGGCGCGGGCAAGGCTGCGGCAAATCCGGGCGATGGGAGATGGTGCGTCCGACATGGCTTTCGTCATCCATCGCACATTGGCCGATCCGCGCTGCCTCGATCCCGCGATCGACCCGAATGACCGGGTACCGGGTACCACTGTCTGGGGGCCGCCCAAGGCACAGAACCTGGCGGCGAACAGCATGGGCCGCTTCACCACGCTGACCGCCTATCTCAGCCAGTGGTCGCCATCGAGCCGGGGCGACGGACCTGCCAACCTCGCGAGGACGAGCGTGCCGGTGCTGCTGCTCGAACACACCGCGGATTCGTCTGTGTTTCCCTCCGACAACGACCGCTGGGCTTCCGCGGCGCAGGGCCGCGTGCACCGGCATAGGCTCGAAGGCGGAAATCACTATCTGGCCGGTCAACCGCATCTGGTGACGGAAGCGGCGGACCGTATCGCTGCATTCGCGGCAGCTCTTTAGTTCGACAATCCGGAGGATCGATGCTTCCCCTGTCCACCCGCCCACTGCTTCACATGGACATCGACTGCCACAAGCCGCATGAACTGGGGCAGACGTCCCGAGGCCGACGGCGCGTGGTGATTGTCTCCGGCGGCCGATTCGAAGGAGAGAGGCTGAACGGCACGATTCTGCCCGGTGGCGGCGACCTTGCTCTCGTCCGTCCGGACGGTGTCTTCGAGCCCGATGCCCAGTTTCTGTTGTCGACGGACGACGGCGCGTTGATCCATCTGCGCTATCGAGGAATATGGCATGCCGCCCCGCCGGTCCTCGACCGGCTGATGAAGCGCGAGGGACCTGTCGACCCGTCCGAGTACTACTTCCGCACCGCCGTCTTCTTCGAGACCGGCGCGGAGCAGTATCTCTGGATGAATCGTCTGCTGGCGATCGGCGTAGGCCTGCCCAAGGCAGGTGGCATCATCTACGACGTGCATGAAGTGCTTTGACGCTCATGCTTTACGAAATCAGACTCTATGCCATCCCGCCCGGACGGATCGCCGACATCGAGCAGCGGATGCTCGGCGACGTTCCACCGCTCTTCGCCGAACATGGCATCCGCGCGGTCGGGCATTGGACCGTCATGGCGGGGCCGGACATGCCGGCTTTCCTCTATGTGCTGCAGTGGAAGGATGCCACTGAGCGCGAGAAGTGCTGGCGGAGCTTCTATGCGGATCCCCGATGGTCGACCATTCGCGCCCGCACCAATGCCGGTTCGGAGCTGGTTGAGCGCTACGGTCTGTGGCTGATGAAGCCAAGCGCTGCGCTGGAGCGGTCCTTCCTGTCGACCATTGCGCCTGCCGAAGGCGAGATACACGAGATGCTGCTGCAGTTTGTAGCGATCGGGCAGGCAGGCGCCATAGCGTCCCATCTGCGCGAGACGATGCTGCCGATACTGGAGAAGGTTGGGGGCAGGGTGCTCGCCGTGCTCGACATGGTTGCCGGGCCGCGTGTCCCCACCGTGGCGATCTTCGTGGCCTGGCCCGATTTTCGGTCGAGGAACGAAGGCCGGCGTCGGATGGAGGAATTGGCGCAAGCAGATCTGCTTGGTCGAAGCGACGTCTATCTGCTTCGCCTGGTGGTCGGGCCAGCGCAGGAAACCAGTATGCGGGAAGGGACGGCATGACCGGCAAGCTCAGCCTCGAGGACCATCACGAGATCGTGCAGCTCTATGCGCGCTATGGGCGCTGTGTGGACAGCGGCGATGCCGATGGCTACGTCCGTCTCTTCACGGATGACGGTTCCTTTGCGCGCACCAATACGATCGTCGAAGGCACCGGCTCGGGGCTTCCGCCCGCCAAATTCGAGGGACACGCCGCGCTTCGCAAGCTGGTCGAGGACCTTGCCGCCCAGTTCAGGGGGAAGATGCGCCATCAATTGACGGACGTCTTCATCGAGCCGGGCGAGCGCGACGGCGAGGCGCATGGTGTCTGCTACGGACTGATCACCGACTGGCGGGACGGCTACGGCAAGCTGTCGATGCACGGCACATACAGGATGAGCATCGTGCGTACGCCGGCGGGTTGGCGCTTCAAGGAAGTCGCCCTCTCGCGCCTGCCGGCGGATTGAGACGCTCGATGCACCTGATTGTCGCGGAAATACTCACGAAACCGGGCGCCGAACGCCGCTACGAAGCGTTGCTGCGGGAAGTCGTGCATGCGCTTTCGTCCGATCCGTGCTTCGTGCGCTTCAGCATCGGCCGCTCGCTCGGCGATCCGCGCATGTTCCTGCTGCATGAGATCTGGACCAGCCGGGACGACTATGAGCGCCTTCGCGGCGGTTCCGTCTTCCGCGACTATCTTGTGCGCCGGACGGAGCTGGTGGAGATGATCAGCCACCGCGACTGGCAGCTTGTCGAAGAGGTCTCATCTCACGCGCAAGGCGCCTGAACCGCTGCCCTCAGGAGACGAGACAGCGGGCGAACAGCTCATTCTGGCTTGATATGCCGAGTTTGGCATAGGCGCGCTTGCGGTAGGTTACGACGCTGGTCAGGCCGATGCCGAGATCGTGCGATATTCCCTCCGCGGTGAGGCCGAGCAGGATCCGGCTGCATACCTCGATCTCGCGCTCGCTCAGGCCGCTGCACGTGTTGAGCAGGCGCTCGGACATCACGGAGATGGAAGGCCGGCCCGTCGAAGGATCGATGCCCAGCTCCTGGCTTAGCAGGAAATGGCGCTTGGCCGCCTCCCGGAACAGCTTCCAGGCGTTGCGCAGCCGGTCCGTCTCCGCCATGCCGAATGTGTAGCGGCGGCGATAGCGATAGAAGCTCATGCGCAGCAAGGTCTGGTTCTCCCTGAAGATCAGGGTCAGCCGGTCGCTGATCTGCGGGATATCGAAGCAGTCGCGGCGGTACCGGTCGTCGGAGAACTCGCTGGAGAAGACGTGGTGGACCGTGCGGTCTTCACCCATGCGGCGGTCCCTCAGCGTCGGATCGGTGCGCCAGTGGTCGCGCAGATAGCGCTGCGACGCCTGCATCGCGGCGCTGGGCGATTGGACGCCGGTGGCAACGAGACAGGCAGGCTGCTGCTCGTCCTGGAAGGCGAACAGAGTGCAGTAATCGGCCTCAATGACTTCCTTGCTGATCCGCATGAGCGAATCGCTGAAGGAGGGGCATCCGACGGACGCTATGAGGTCGGCGGCGGAGTCGGCGGTGATCGTGGCGTTCATCGTCAGTACGCCATACCGCTGGCTGCCCGGAGAGACAAAGTTGTCTCTCGCATCATTGGTTTTCCCACGTTTCCTCCCAATCGCTGACGCGGCCGTGTGTTCCGCATCTGATCCGGCGGGATTCTGGACCCTGTCCCTGCCGTGTCAAGACACGTCTTGTGCCCGAACGGCGGGTGGTCCGCTGTCCTTCTTTCGAGGGACTG
>JAEYTV010000280.1 GCA_023433855.1 Pseudomonadota bacterium
CCTCGTGCCAACCGCGATCTCCATGGATTGGCGCCTAAGCATCGTGCTTGGGGTGCTCAGCATCGTCTATTGGGTCATCGGCGCCGTCGTCATGAATCGTACGAAGGAAGGGCAGGCTTCCGTCGAAAGTCATTATCACAACGTCTTCTCACACGTTAGCGATGCGATCAGCAACGTCTCCGTCCTGCACAGCTACAACCGCATCGAGGCTGAGACGCGGGCTCTCAAGGATTACACCAAAGACCTGCTCGCCGCACAATACCCCGTGCTTGATTGGTGGGCGCTGGCAAGCGCTCTCAACCGCACAGCATCAACTGTCTCGATGGGGATCATCCTGGTAATCGGAACCATGCTCGTGCAGCAAGGCGAACTGCGGGTCGGCGATGTCGTGGCCTTCATAGGCTTCGCCAACCTGCTTATCGGCAGGCTGGACCTTCTACGGCAGTTCGCCACACAGATCTTCGAGGCCCGGGCCAAGCTGGAGGAATTTTTCGCTCTTGAGGATTCGGTTGAAGAACGTGCCGAGCCTGCCGACGCAATAGAGTTGGGCGACGTCCGCGGAGAGGTGGAGTTCCGCCACGTTTCCTTCGGTTTCGCGAGCACGAATCAGGGCGTTTACGACGTTTCCTTCACTGCAAAGGCCGGCGAAACCATTGCCATTGTCGGCCCGACCGGCGCCGGCAAGACAACACTCATCAATCTCCTGCAGCGGGTCTATGACCCACAGCAAGGCAAGATCCTCATCGACGGCATTGACATCTCCACCGTTACCCGCAAGTCCCTGCGCAACTCGATCGCCACGGTGTTTCAGGACGCAGGATTGCTCAACCGCTCGATCAGCGAGAACATCCGGCTTGGGCGCGAAGGCGCAACGGAGGAAGAGATCGCCAGGGCGGCCGAAGCGGCAGCGGCAGCAGAGTTCGTGGAAAACCGCTTGAACGGTTATCAGACACCGGTAGGCGAAAGAGGCAATCGGCTCTCGGGCGGAGAGCGCCAGCGGATCGCCATCGCGCGTGCGATCCTCAAGAACGCGCCCATCCTCGTTCTCGACGAGGCAACCAGCGCACTCGACGTGGAGACCGAAGCACGCGTGAAGGCCGCAATCGACCGCCTGCGCAAGGATCGAACCACCTTCATCATTGCCCACAGGCTTTCAACGGTGCGCGACGCAAACAAAGTGGTCTTCCTTGACGGCGGACGCGTCGTCGAAATGGGGACCTATGACGAGTTGAGCCAGAGCGGCGGGCGATTCGCCGCCCTGTTGAAGACAAGCGGGATCCTGACCGAGGACGACAAGGAACAAGTCGAAGCTATTTCGATCCACTCTGCCTGAACTGCTCAGATGGCATGACATACCGTCGCCTGTGCATGTCGACGGTATGTCTCCTTGCGTCCAGCCGGCTCTAGGCGGGTTCCTTTACTGGTCCCGCAGATGACTGGCCTATCACGAACCCTTCAGATTTCTCGACTTCCTCACCGTCGATGGTCACGACCCCGTCCCTGACTTCGATCTGATGCACAGCATCGTTGATCGTGAGGTCTGCGCGGAAGCTATCCCAGCCCGTCGGCAGGGCGGGGTTTACGAAAAGCCGGTCTCCCTGCCGCCTGATGCCCAAGATGCCTTCGACTGCCGTACGGTAGAGCCATCCGGCAGAACCTGTGTACCAGCTCCAGCCGCCCCGCCCCGCATACGAGCCATGGCCGTAGACGTCGGCTGCCACCACGTAGGGCTCCACCCGGTAGTGCTCAGCAGCGTCGCGGTCGAGCGAATGATTGATCGGATTGAGGATCTGGAAACACCGCCACGCTTCGTCACTCTTCTTCAGGGTTGCCAAGGCCAGCACCACCCAGATTGCCGCATGCGTATACTGCCCTCCGTTTTCCCGTACGCCTGGAGGATATGCGCGGATATAGCCAGGATCCCTGCGGGTATCCTGGAAAGGCGGCGTGAAAAGGCGGATGATGCCGGTTTCCTCGTCGACAAGCTTGTCGAGCACCTCGTTCATTGCCTGCTGGGCGCGGTCCGGATCCGCTTCGCCCGAAAGCACTGCCCAGGATTGCGCAAGCGAGTCGATCTGGCACTCGTCGCTCGTGACAGAACCAAGCGGTGCGCCGTCGTCGAAATATCCCCGGCGATAATAGGCTCCATCCCACCCGGCGCTTTCAAGCGCCCGCTTGAGGGTCTCGAGGTGCCCTGCCCATCGATCGACCCGCTGACGGTCGTTCCGCTCCTCCGCGTGGGGGATCAGGTTTCGCAGAGCACTGGCCAGGAACCAGCCAAGCCACACGCTAACCCCGTGCCCGCCGATACCGACGCGGTTCATCCCGTCGTTCCAGTCACCTCCGAGGATCAGCGGTAACCCGTTGGCCCCCGTGCGGGCGATAGCGAGATCAAGCGCTCGTGCCACGTGCTCGTAGAGGCTGGCCGTGTCCGAGGTCACCTCCGGCGTGAAGAAGGAGTCGTGCTGGTTTCTTCCGAGTGCCGGGCCCTCGAGGAAAGTGACCTGCTCGTCCAGCAGCGACCTGTCGCCGGTCACGGCGATGTAATGATGTGTAGCGTATGCAAGCCAGACCACATCGTCGGAAATCATCGTGCGGACACCTGCTCCGGAACCCGGGAGCCACCAATGCTGGACATCACCCTCCTTGAACTGCCGCGACGCCGCGTTGAGGATTTGCCGACGTGCCAGGGACGGTTCATGGATGAGGAAACTCAGTGTGTCCTGGAGCTGGTCACGAAACCCGAATGCCCCGGAGGACTGGTAAAAGGCGGTGCGGGCCATGATGCGGCAGCCAAGCGCCTGGTAGGGAAGCCAGTGATTGACGAGGTGGTTGAAAGACTTGTCCGGCGTTGAGACCTTCACGCGGCCAGTAAAGTCTTTCCAGAAGCCGCGGTTCCTGTCGAGATGCTCTTGGAAGTCGGTCCGGCGCAGGTCGGCCAACATTACCTGCGCCGCGTCCCTGGTTTCCGCATCACCGAGATAGAAGGTGATCCTCGTTTCTTCCCCAGGCGCAAGTTCGACGTCGTGGGCGAGCGCTGCGCAGGGATCACCATCCAGATCGAGCGACCCGTTCAGGGCCGAACCTGCGGTCACTGCGGCCGGCAGTTGTACGGACCCGAAGCGGCCGATGAACTCCCTGCGGCTGGTGGTAAACCCGTTCGGCGTTTCTTTCATGGCGAGGAAGGCGAAACGGCGATGATCGATGCTATACGGGTTCGTTGCGAAGACGCTCCCCGTTTCCTCGTCTCGGCTGCACAGGATGAACGGCACGGAGCGGGCGGGATTGCTGCCGAGCAGCCACTCGGCATAGCCATAGACCCGCAGCCTCCGCGTGCTCGCACCCGTGTTGCGCAGGAAGAGAGATGTAAGCTTCACCGGCCGTGTGCGGTCGACGGTTTGCGACAGCTCCAGTTTAAGACCTTCATCGGCCGACGAGAAGGTCGAGTAGCCAAGACCGTGCCGGGTTTCGAACTTCGCTTCGGGGTCGCGGGAAAGCGCGGCAAACGGCGTCGAGATTGCGCCGGAGTCACGATCCAGCACATAGAAGGCCTCGCTCGGCCGATTGACAACTGGATCGTTGCTCCAGGGCGTCAGCTGATAGTCGCGTGAATTCTGAGCCCAGGTGAAACCAGCCCCTTCGGCAGAGACGTGGAACCCGAAGTTCTCGTTCGAGATGACGTTGATCCACGGGTGCGGAGTGGATTGGCCGCCTTGCAGCCGGATGACGTATTCGCGGCCATCTTCCGAGAATCCACCGACCCCGTTCCAGAATTCGAGATCGCTGGCGGCCTCCACTTCGACGGGAGCCTGGAAGATCTCGCCGTTCAGGAGCGGGCGACGGTCGACCTCGACCTCCTGGTCTTTCGGTGGCGCAAATATCGATGCTGCCCGGTTGAGTTGGTCGCTGATCCGGCCGTTGCGGGCATGCAGGACGACGCGGGACGCCGCGATCAGGCTTTCCGATCCCTCCTCTTCCATGATGTCACGGCGGAGCGAGAAGACATGCTGACGCTGGCCCTCTTGCTGCCCAAGGCGGCGCGCGTTCTCTGACAGGTATTCGATCGCATGCTGCATCTCCTGTGCATATGTCGCCGCACGCTCGTTGAAGATCACCAGGTCGGACACCACGCCCCGCGAGCGCAGATATTCCTGCGCGCTCATCGCCTCCTTCGCAACACCCATGTCGGCATCGTCATTGATGCGCAAGGTGAATATCGGGAAATCGCCGGAGATCGCCGAGGACCAAAGGGCGGATTGAGGCTTCATGCCGCTGTGGATCGTCGCTTGATCCGCCCTCAGTTGCATGTCCGGGTAGATGAGATAACGGGCGAGATGCTGGAATGCCGCTGCATCCTGCGACGAGACACCGAGATGGCGCATCTGCACCTGCGTGCGTGTCCATGCCTGGGTGAGTTCGGTCTGGAACGCGTCGGGATGACGGTACTGTTCGATCGCCTGATCGAGCTCCTCGCGCTTCGGCGCGGCAATGGTCCAGAAGATGACGCTGACCTTCTTGCCGGCGGGCACCCGCACCACACGCCGCAGGGAAAGCACCGGATCGAGGGTGAAGC
>JAEYTV010000327.1 GCA_023433855.1 Pseudomonadota bacterium
CAGCGGTGACATCTCGGCCCTTCACCATTATTGGCAGATGGTCATCAAGCCAAGGACATAACTTACGCCTTCAATATCAGCTTCTGCCCGTCTCATGCTGGAAATCAGACTGGCAGTTTTCCACCCCAAGACCGACAGGCAGGCAACATATCCTGCGCGTCAAAGCGGCCATCCGCGCCTCCTCGGATGGCCGAGCATAAAACGCGCGAGTCACAACCGTTCAGGGCCGATGGCGGACTGATGGCTTTCTGTGTGACATCCGGCAGGGATCGTTACTTCCAACCGAGACACGCCGCTTCTCGTGGCTTGGGTAACAGCCTGGAGCCCAACCGTCAGGGCGACGACAATACCAGTGCAAACGCAATACAATTGATCGGAAGGGGCTCGAAGTGACTATAATGGAGAATGACAGAAGAATCGGAGTTTGGATCCTCTTACGCTAGTGGCTATGAAGTCGGGAGTGTGCCGATCAGCCGGCTTCTCCTGGATCATTCCGCTATTGCGGCCGCGTTTGCGCCATATGACCGTGTGCGTCTCGCTGCGACGTTTGGCGCCTTGCTCGCCGAACATGCTCTTCTTGCCAACAGCCATCGTCTCGAAACCCTGGTGCACCTGGCACTGCTCGCTGCTAACGGGACGAAAAAACCGAACGACGCGGTGGTTTTACAGGCATTCAACGCGATGACCGACACTTGGGTTGGCCACCTTGAGGACCCGAGCGAGGACGTTGCGGTCCGCAACATTCAAACGCCGATTGGGAATTTCAGAGTGCTCGGCGGCACATGGGAATCCACCGGCTTCTATCTCCAGCATCTGGTGAATACGTTGAACGCCCTTGGCGACGGCGGGCTGCTCACGTCACTTCGAGCCTCAGTCTACGCGCTGCTTCGGCTGTCGGACGAAGTGTGCCGCCGGGCGGGGCTTGCACGCAACACCCTTGGTCCAGAGATGCCCCTTAAAGCACTTCCGGCAGAACTCCGACGTGGTGGTGGCAGTCGGCGTCGCGGTGTCAGGTTCTCGCTGCAGGAAATCACCGATCTAGGGATTGAGCTCGACGATTTAGTACCCTTTGGCTTTGTGCCTTCTGGCCTCGCGAAGCTCCGCGGGGAACGCATCGGACATTCCAGCCTAGAACGTTGTCCGATTATTCGGCGGCCGACGGAGGTCTATTTCGTTCTCCCAAGCGCGGTTGGACCGGCCATCACGCGATTTCTGATCGAGGCCTTCGCAGAATCGGGTGTTACTAGCGCGTTCGCAACAGCGGTTGCGGACCAATACGCGACACTCTTCGGAAACACGCCTGTGCTTGGTGGACCGAGGGTGCCTGTCGAGTTCCGTAAAGCCGTCGGCGGGTTCGCCGCGGCTGCGATGACCGAGATCGATCACGGCCTGTACCTCAATTTCGTATTCTTCGCGGACGATCTGGAGGGATTCAAGGATTCGGGCTTCCTCGGACCATTCCCGCATACGGGCGAATGGGACAAGCTGATCGACCACTGGATTCAACAATCCCGGGACGCGGCGCGCGAGCGCCCTGACTTCGTGGGCGGCATGACACTCATCGTCGCCTGCGGGGTCGGCCGTGGGCTCCCCCACCTTGAGCTGGACAGGCCGCGTGAGGGTTGGCGGGTGGAGATCATCAGCGCTCCCGACCTCATCACTCTGTCGTGGCTGCCGGACTTCAAACCACTTTCGCTCTGGCGAATGCTGGAAGCGGAAGGTCGCCTTGGAGAGCTGAACACCGAGTTGATGAACATCAACGGTCTGCTCAATCTTGCTGCCTGGATGCGGGAGCTCGAAGGCCACTTGGCGCCACATGACCAATTACCGGACGATGCCGGTGACGCCCAGCTGGTCATTATGGTGCCTCAGAACGGCCTCCGGAACCTACGCTATGAGGTTTTGACACGGTGGGACCCGCACGTCGCAGAAACCCTTTCGGGCCATTGGGAATCCGTTATGCGCGACGAAAACTCCATGTTCGAAGAGGATTACGGCAAACCGTTTTATATGCAGATAGATCGCCCCAACGCCGGCTGGCCCGAAGCGCTCTATGAGTCTCCGAAACGCAACTGGTGGTGTTCGTTGGAAACATCGGTCGGGACTAGCGGCGCCTACGCGTTTGAGTTGATCCGTGTGCTGAAAACGTGGATCACGCGCTTTGCCCCGATCCTCGACGCCGCACTGCCATCTCTCCCTTCCCAGCTTCGATGGCACGTGGCATTTCGGGATGATGTGGGTGAACACCCAACAACGCTCGGCCTGCCGCGCGCCACCTATCAGGAGGCCCTCGCAGCGCTGAAGCTGCGCGTCGATCGCAACAGCAAACTGGTTGAGATCACAGCCGAGGTGGGGTTTGCGAGTGCCTTTCGTCACCCTGAGAACATCGCGGAACGCGCTCTGGTCGAACGGACCATCGAAGGATTTCGCACGCTCGCGGGACAATCCCCGGCGCCAGATGAAGTGCACAGGCTCGTTGCCGCGGTGGTCCCGGATGTTCATGCAAGGTCGCAACACGGGTTCATGGCACACCAGTTTCGCGACTACGTCCGAAATTCCGTTTGGGCGGCGCCAGTGCCTGTCAACGCTGAAGACACGGCCACCATCAGGCTCAACCTCGGGTGGCGGTTCAGGGAGCGCGTCGACGGTAAAGAGATTCGCGGCAAGTCGGAGTGTAGCGCGTACCTCAACAAGGTCGTAAGGGGCCTCGAGGAGGAGATTTGCGCCGAAATGCGGGAGCTCGACCGTGCTGCGGTCATTGATTTCGCCTTTATGAATCACGAGAGCGCCGTCGTTGACCGTTCCAACTGGCATGACACCGCTGCTGCAGTGTTGGCCCTACATGAGGATAAGCGGGCCGCCCGAGAGGTCTTGACGCGACAGGACTTTAAGTTCAGTGGCGTCCTGCAGACTTCCCGCTTACTTGTTGAATTTGCGCTCGGCGAAGCCATGACGTCTGCGGGAAGAAAGCCCGGTCGTTTGCAGCTTTCGCGGATCATGTCGAAGCTCCTGTTAATCGTAAGGCTCGGCGGATGGTCCGGTGCGATTCGATGGGACGCCATGGAGCCGCGTCTACGGGTTACCGCCCTAGGAGATATCCAGGCAAACCAGACGTTTCACGAAGAGGTCATTGCTCCCTATGCAAAGTCCACCAGTGAGCTACGGCTCTCGGACAGCATCGAGGGATATGCTGAGAAGACAGATGATCCGGAATTCGGGGACTCCCCACTTCCTGTCAACGATGATTTTCCAATTGAGTTTTGGGACGCATGGAAGGAGCAGTTTGGCGGCGTTGGCATGGAAGTCCTCCGCGCGCTGCTGGGCCTGCTCGAAGATGAGGGTATGGGGCGACGTGAAGCCGTTTTTCGCATGCGGAAAAGCGAACTCTTGGCGGCCTGCAACGCCCGTCCAGCGCTCAAGGACGATGCCGGGCTCCTTCTAGAGCAATTGATCTTCAAGCCGCGGCCATCATGGCGCCAGCCGCCCGACGGTTTTGACGTACGCGACCTGTTCCCGTGGCGGTTCCGTCGGCGTCTCTCGATCCTTCGCCGCCCCTTCGTCCAACTGACGGAAGATGCCGATCCCGAGTTGGTGGTTGCCCCCGGCGTCGTAGGAGATGCCGTAGTATACATGCTTGGCGCCTTCCATCGGGGCGACTTTCACCGAAGTCAGCTAACGCCGAAAATGAATAAGTGGGCGGGACGCGCAAGCGATCGCCGAGGTCATCAGTTCGCCCTTGAGGTGGCCGCGCGGATGGGCGAGTTAGGCTGGCAGACGCGCGTGGAGGAGAAGATCACCGCGTTGCTGCGGAAGGGCTTTCCCGTCGACTATGGCGATGTCGACGTGCTGGCGTGGAAACCGAACATTGGTCGCGTCGTCGTCATCGAGTGCAAGGATGTTCAGTACCGCAAAACTGATGGCGAAATCGCTGAGCAGTTGGCCGATTTTCGAGGGATTGAAGTCGATGGCAAGCGAGACTTGCTCCTTAAGCATTTGGACCGGCTTGAAGTGATCCATCAGCATACGGACGAAGTTCGGAAATCACTGTCACTGACCTTGAACCCCACGATTGAAGGTGAGCTCGTTTTCAGGAATCCTGTGCCGATGCAGTTTGCCTGGGAGCAGCTCCGGGCAAAAACGGAGCTGCACGTCTTCAATACTTTGCATATGATATGATCTTATCAACGCTGCTTTCCTCCGCAAATCGCCAACGCTTCCCTAGGGAGCTCGCCTGTTGAGCTTTCAAGGTTCGCTCGTGGCGCCGAGCTGACAGCGATGATTGATAGCGGACTATCAGCTTCCCACCCCGCTGTCGTCATCGCCTTGAGGTGAGTGGACCGGCCGCTTCTAGGAAGTCGGCGGAGGAATCTGAACGACCGGAATCGGGGCGCAAAACGGACGTGCGGGGAACCCACTCAAGGGAAGCATAGAATCATGGGCGGTGGCTCACGGTTCACGTACTGCGACGCCTGCGCGGCCGATGCCCGTGGCATGGGTGAGGTGCAGTTCGGGTGTGACCATTTCGGCGTGCGCCACAGCTGAGCCGTTGAGCCCTCGCTCGCAGGGCGCTTGGCCGCTTGCCCGGCACGGTTCTTTGCCGAGGTGCTGGATCGCGTGCCGACTCTCGCCCTCATCAGGAAGCCAAGCCGCCGACAAACCCTCGCTTGCCGTTGTTGGCCATTTGGCCAATTCGGCAGGGATTATCGGTCACTTCCGCAGGGTGGCCGTGCCGCCTCCCAGGGGGGACGACTTCGCCTGCCGCAAAACACCTGTTTTCGAGCGGGTAGCCCACCCTGGCGCCGACCCTTTCAAAGTTGCGACCACGTGCTCGGCCCGATAGTTGAAATGCGGATCGACCGTCGGCGAGAAGCGCGAGAAGATGTCGACAACCGTCAGCACGCGGATCTTGCGGCCGGTGGCGAGGTGGTCGTGGACGAAATCCTTCGCCAGACACCGTTCGGCCGCGTGGCAGGCGTCCGGCCCTCCCGCAACTTCGCCTTCACCCGACGCTTCGGCGTCTTGTTGCGCAGCTGCAGGCCTAACTCATTGTAGACCCGACGGGTTCGATTCTGGTTGTTCGCCAGCCCTCCCGGCGCAGCAGCACCTGACGCGTCTGTAGCCGTAGCGGACGCGCGTTTCACAGATCGTCCTGATGCGGGCCGCTAATGGGGCCTGGTCGGGTCGGCAGGATCTGTAGTGGTAGGTGGACCGGTCGAACTCCAGAGCCGCACAGGCTCGACAGATCGACACCTGCCACTCGCCACACATCATGCCGACGAGCTCGCGCTTGCGACCAGGCCTCAGATTTTTCGGAGGATAGGAGGCCGTTAAGAAATCGATTCGGTGGATCGATTTAGGCCGGATGATCCTGCAGCATCTTCCGATCGAGGGGGAGGTCGGCGACGAGCTTTCGCAGCTTCGTGTTCTCGTCCTCGAGCTGCTTCAGCTGCCTCATCTCGAGCGGAGCGAGCCCCTCATATTTCTTCTTCCAGCAAAAGTAGGTTGCTGGGCTGATCCCGTCCGCCGGCAGATCTCCGCCATCGGCACGCCATCCGCTCCCTGCTTCAGGATGAACGCCTTTTGTGCGACCGAAAACTTCGATGCCTTCATCGTCTTCCACTCCTCCCAGCCAAGGGATTTTGGCGCGGAAAACTCCCAGCTTCAAACGGTCCAGTTTTCGGGGATCAGATCACCTAAATACGAAGCCCTTATTCAACCCCGATTAACAGCCCCCCGGACGATGCCGCACTGAAGCACTCGATGACCCATGGTCGACCCCTCTGACTAGTGACGCGCCCGAAGGAACTTGTTCAAACGATGCTGAACAAGAGGAATGGAAGCCATCATAAACAACATAAGAAAAAAAAGAATTAAATCGTCAACCACGCCTCCATTTTCGCCGGAAATTTTCCTGATATATCTATTGGCTAATAATATAGATATATAGAGTGAAAAAACTAAAATTAGTGCGATAAAAATCATTATATAAAATACGGTATATGGTGGCGACTCAGCATGGACGCGAAGACCCGGTGGCATGAATATAATTAGTAAGTAAATGATAAAAAGAGATAAAAAGTATAATGAAATCGCCATGACAGGAAAAACCTTGCGATCGGAAATCTTATTCAAATCATTAAGTACGAATAAGATACATATCCATGCATAAAGGCCACTTGTCATGAATAATATTAAACTAGTTGCGATTATGCTTCGTGGATATACATTATTAATTGACATGTCATCAGGCCTATATATGCGATTTATCGAATCGCGTGTTTAATTTAGCTAACGCTACTTCAAATCAGATGCGCTGCCGTTTGCGCCATTCCAGCCAAGAATATCCTGGATTTCTGGCCACGGGACCGTGCCTCCGAAATCAGCGTAAAGGCCGACCGTCAATCTATAACCAAATCCACTTGTAAGAGATACTTCAGGGGAAAATCCCAGATTTCCTTGAGTTTTCTCCGCCTGTAAAAATCCATTTTTACCGTATTCGCTCACGTTAAGACTGAATTGATCATTAAATAGAGAAATGTTCATAGGTCCGATCTGCGCGCCCAAACGCGCAACAGTCGTATCCCAAGATATACTTCTGACATCACAATATGAACACTCGCCAGGGTATACGCCGCTGGGGCCGATTGGAATGTCGGCGGATGAATTGTAACTCACGCCTGCTCCTACAAGGCCAGCGCGGAAGTTCCAAAACGCTTGTCCCGACTTCTCGCCAATGCCAATCGACAGCCCGAGAAGCACGAGATCTGCATCAAGGGACCACAAACCTAGTGGGTCAGTGCAATTAAGTGGCGCATTGGCGCAGTACGCATAGAGATTGATCCCCCCCTCCGTCCCGATGGGGTCGGTCTGTAGGAAGCGCCCCAGCGCCGGCGAATAGGCCCTCGCCCGGTTGTAATAGAGCCCGGTCTCTGGCTCGAAGCGCCGGCCGGCATAGCGGGAGGCGGAGGTGCCAGATCCGATGACCGAGATCAGCCCATAGGCGGTGTACGCGTACTTCTCCGTGACCTGCCCCGAGGCGTTGGCCAGCGCAATAACCGAGCCTAGGGCATCCTGGAACAGGTAGGTCCGGACATTGGCGGGGCTGATCGAGGCGATCGGCTCGTCGAGGCCGGGGCCGAAGACGGTGCGGCTTTGCAGAACCGGTGTGCCTGTCCCCTGATACTCGGCGATCTCCCTGTTGCCATAGGAAGCCCAGGAGGTGGTGACACCGTTCACCGTCTTCGACAGGCGCCTGCCTAGCGCGTCATAGGCATAGCTGATCGAGGCGCCGCTCTTGCTCGCCGAGACCAGGCGGTTCTCGGTGTCGTAGCCAAACGTCCATACGCCGTTTCCTGTGAGGTTGCCGCGACCGTCATAGCTGTAGGTTGTGGCCCCCACTGCGGTGTACTGGTTGAGCGCGTTTGTTGTGTAGCTGGTCGAGGCAGGCGCCAGACCCGCGGGCAGATAGGTGTTGTCGTTCGCCACCAGCTTGGAGCGCTGGTGATCCTTGTTGTAGGTGTAGGTCAGCAGCAACGATGAGCCGTTCCAGGTGTGGCCGAACGTGGCGATCTGACTCATCGTGGTATAGGTGAGGGCCGAGGAAGCCACAGGCGCGGTGGCAGGTCCGAAAGACGCCGTCTTTCGCTCGGAGAGTGTGTTGTAGGTATAGCCCGCAAGTCGGACACCGGTGGCGACGGAGCCCTCGAAAACGCCGGTTAACCGATTGAGTTGTGACCTGAGACCCTTTTCTCCTCCGGCTTAGGAGAGAGTCCTTGGGTTGATTTGTGACCTCAGGCGGCCCGGGTTTCCAGCGTGTTTATTGCGGCAAACTCGGCCGGGGATCGATTGCCGAGAGCGGAATGAGGGCGGTTCATGTTGTCGTCCTCCTTCCATGAGGCGATGGCGGCACGGGCCTGACCGAGGCTCGACGTGCATCGTCGGGACGAATGCTTCGATAGCGCACACTGCTGCGATCGACGCCCAGTGCCTGACACGCCCGACGCTGGCTCACCCCCTGCGCGACACAGGCATGAGCCACGGCTTTGCGCCTTGCATCGGGCGTCACCATTTTCTTGAGCTGACATCCCTCAGGATCGCGTTGTCGAGCATCTGCTCCGCCAGCCGCTTCTTCAGCCGCGCGTTCTCCTCCTCGAACGCCTTCAGCCGGCGGGCATCGGAAACGTCCATGCCGCCGTACTGGGCCTTGAACTTGTAGAAGGTCGCCGAGGAGATCCCGTGCTTACGGCAGACGTCAGCGGTCCTCGCGCCCGCCTCCTGCTCCTTCAGCATCCCGATGATCTGCTCTTGCGTGAACCGTGAGGCTCGCCTCGTCCGTCTCCATGATCGACGGACTTTACTCAAATCTGGAGGAACATCAGGGGATCAGGTCAGAGGGGCGCGGCACCCCCATCACGGCGTGCCCTCGTGCTCGGGCGCCCGGTCCAGGCTGAACACGCCCTGCTGCCCGACAAATTCCCGGCTGTGGTCGATGAAGGCCTGGACGGTATGGCTTCGGTGCTCGGTATTGGGCAGGGCGATGCCCATGGTGAGCGGGCGGATGTCGCCGTCCAGCACCACGAAGGCCAGCGGCTTGCCGTCCGGCGACATCGTGTTGAGCGGGCGCATGTTGGCGATGCCGTAGCCGAAGCCGTTGGCGACC
>JAEYTV010000431.1 GCA_023433855.1 Pseudomonadota bacterium
CTACTACATCGCGCAGAACGCCGTGGTCCGTTGGCGTTCCAGCACCAAGCCGGGCGGGTAGGACATGATCGCTTTCCTCCTCGTCTTTCTGGCCGCGATGCTGCTCGGTGTTCCGATCGCCTTCGCGATGCTGATCTCTTCGCTTTTCTTTATCCTGCTGGACCACGGCAACGATCTCATCATCGTGCCGCAGCAGATCCAGGACGGGCTCAATTCGTTTCCCTTTCTGGCGATTCCCTTTTTCGTCCTCGCCGGAAACCTCATGGCGGAAGCGGGCGTCATCCGCCGCTTCGTCCAACTTGCTCAGGTGTTGGTCGGGCATCTGCGCGGCGGCCTGGCGCATGCCGTCGTGCTGTCGGGCGCTCTACTGTCCGGCGTGTCCGGTTCCGGTACGGCCGATGCCGCGGCGCTCGGAAGCACCATGATCCCTGCGCTTGAGAAGCAAGGGTACAAGAAGGATTTCGCCGTTGTCCTGTGCGCCTTTTCCGGCGCGCTCGGTCCGATCATTCCGCCGAGCATTTTCCTCATCATTTACGGGGCGATGGGCAACGTCTCCATCGGGAAGCTTTTCCTGGCGGGCGTGGTGCCCGGCATACTGATGGTCATCGTTCTCATGGTGACGAGCCATATCGTCATCACCCGTAACGGCTACGGTCATAAGGCCCCAAGGAGCACCCTTCCACAAGCGGCGCTGGCCTTTCGAGAAGCGGCGCTTGACGTCCTGTTGCCTGTCGGAATCATCGGAGGGATACGCTGGGGCATCTTCACCCCGACAGAAGCCGGTTCTGTCGCAGTGCTCTACGTGCTTCTCATCGGCGTCTTCGTGCACCGGACGCTTTCGATGAAGCAGATCATCAAGGCGTCCAGGGAGACCATCCAGGTCCTTGGGGCGGTGATGCTGCTCATCGCGATGGCGACGATCGTCAACTATATCCTCGCGCTGTTCCAGGTCTCGGATCGCCTGGCTGAAGCAATGCTGGCGATCTCCTCGAACCCGTTCGTGTTTCTGCTGCTGACGAACCTGCTGGTGATTTTTCTGGGCAGCATCATAGAGGACACCGCGGTCCTCGTTTTGATGACGCCCATCCTGGTGCCGCTGCTCCACAATTTCGGCATCGACCCGGTCCACTTCGGCATGGTGCTCTGCCTGAATCTGACCATTGGTCTCGTAGCGCCCCCGGTCGGGTTGGCCATGTTCGTGACATGCTCGATAGGACAGATCAGCATCGAGCGCTTCGTCAGGTCTTCCTGGCCGTTCCTTCTGGCGCTCCTCCTGCTGCTGCTCGCCGTGATCCTGTTCCCGCCGCTTTCGCTCTGGCTTCCCAGTCACATTGTGAGGGGCTGATGCGAAGCGCGTTCCTGGAACAGATCGGACGAAACGTCGATCAGCTGGTCTCGATCGATCTTCCATCCTACGGCGTGATCGGCCCGCTCTTCGAGGGTGCGCTTCGCCTTCAAGGCGGACCGCTTTGCATGCGTGCGGCGGAACTTCTCGCGGACGCGGTACACCCCGGCGATACGGTCATCCTTGTCACCGGTTTGATCCTGCCGGGGCATTATCCCTACGGCGAAACCGATGGGCCAGTGGGCGCCGCGGTGCTTGCGCGGGCGCTGGCTATTGGCCTCTCTGCTCGGGTGGTCGTCGCCATAGAACCGGAATTAACCGGGTTGATGACCGCGTTGCTGCGGGTCGCCGAGCTCCATGTGATCACGCCGGCCGCATTGCGCGGGGAAGACGGCTTGCACCGGGCAGCGGCGGCAGTCGTTCCGTTGTCCCGGGATGATGGCGAAGCTCATGGCCAATCGGTGTCATGGATACGCGATTTCGGTGCGAAGGCCGTCGTGGCGATCGAGAAGGCCGGTCCGAATTCGAAGGGCGTCTACCACATGGTGGGGGGCAAGGACATTTCCTCGTCGACTGGCAAGGGCGAGGCGCTCTTTCGCGCGGCCGGCGAAAGCGATCTGCTGCGGATCGGCATAGGCGATCGCGGCAATGAGCTCGGCATGGGGCCGGTAGCCGAAATCGCGCGCGGGCTGCTTCCCTTCGGTCGCGATTGCGGCTGCCCTTGTCATGGCGGCGTGGCTGACGAGACGACGGCCGATTTGGCGGTACCGGCCGTGATCTCGAATTGGGGCGCGTATGGGATAGCCGCCTGTCTGGCGGCTATCCGGGAGAACCGGCTGCTCCTGCACGACGAGAACATGGAGCGGCGCCTGTTTGACGCCGCACTTCTCAATGGCGGCGTCGACGGTATGTCTGGCCGCGCCGTCCGTGCGGTCGACGGCATCGATGTCGAAACGAGCGCAGCATTCGTCCGAATGTTGGGGGAGATCTATCGCGCCCAATCGGTGCGCGAGCCGTCACCATTCTCGACGCCATTGATCAAGGATGAAGAAGCCGCAAGGCAACCTTAGACGGAGGAGAAAGTCATGATCACGCGCAGGACAATGCTAGCCGGGGTGGCCTCGGTCGGATTGCTTTCCAATATCGGCCTCGCTCAAGCAGCGGAGTTCAATTTCCGCGTTGCATCGGTGCTCGAGGCCCGATCGGATCTCTACCGGGGCTTCGACCATTTTGCCGCCCGCACCAAGGAACTCACGAACGGGCAAGTCGAAGTCACGATCTACAAGAACACGCTCGGAAAGGGCGAGCGGCAACTTTTCGAAGCTGTCCAGCTGGGGACGATAGAAGGCACGCTGGCGACGACCGGCACGCTCAGTGCCTTCGTGCCGGAGGCGGATCTTTTCAACCTGCCCTTCCTCTTCCGCAGCACGGCGCACGCATTCAAGGTGGTCGATGGCGAGATCGGGGAGGAATTCAACCAGAAGATGATCGCCAAGGGCTTCCGTATTCTGGGCTGGTGGGTCACGGGCGCCCGGAATACCTCGAACAATGTGCGCGAGATCAATTCGCCCGAGGATTATGCCGGATTGAAGATCCGCACGATGGAATCGCCGCCCTTCATCTCGCTCTACAGGAAGATGGGCGCGATCCCGGTCCCGATGTCGATTTCGGAAGTCTACACGGCGCTCAGCCAGGGAACCATCGACGGTATTGACGGAAGCCTGCCTGCCCAGCTCGAATTCAAGCATATCGAAGTGTTGAAGTACGCTGCGATCACCGACCACGTCGTGCTGCTTTACCCGTTCGTCGTATCGGAGAATTGGTGGCAGAGTCTGCCGGAGGCTACCAGGACGGCCATCCAGCAGGCGGAGGCGGAGGGCCGGGCGATCGAGCGCAAGGACGACGAGGAATACAACAAGCGCATCGAGGCCGAGTGGAAGGCGCAAGGCAAGATCATCACACGCCCCGACAC
>JAEYTV010000522.1 GCA_023433855.1 Pseudomonadota bacterium
CTCCAACTCCTTCGCCTGCGCGGCGAATTCCAGCGGGCCGAGCTTGTTGGCCGGCTCATTGACGAGGTCGCGCGCCAGCGCGACGCCGTCGGCGACGGCCTCTGCATCGGCGAAGGCCTTCTTCGCGGCCGCGGGATCGGCGCAGTGGATGACGAATTTCGACGGCTTCTTGTCGGCTGCCTTGCCGTCGCTGTCGTCCTTCTTCGTCTTGTACCTGTCGAAGCAGTAGCTCCTGAGCAGGATGCCGGCGGCAACCCCCGCGGCCGGCGCGGCCGTAATCCTGGCATCGGCCTTCTTCGAGTCCGGCAGGTCGAGCACGACGGCCACGTCCGCAGCCTTGCGGAATTGCGCGGCCACCTGGCCGCCGAGCTTCAGCCAGTCATATTCCTTGAGGCTGGCGGTCTTGCCGACGCCGAGCACGACCAGCCGGTCGAGCGGAGAACCCTGTGGCGCGATCACCTCGACCGAGGAGCCGGCCTTGCCGGAGAAGTCGGCGACCGCGAAGGCGCGCTTCAGCGCATCCCCGGGATCGTAGGCCTTCGCCGCCTCGCCGAGACCGCCGCCTTCGGACGACAAGAGGACGGCGCTGCCCTTCTTCGGAGCGGCATGCCTGGCAAAGCTGATGGAAGGTCTCGACATAAGTTTTTCCTGCAGGATTCGAAACAAGCGGTTCGGGACGTGCTGTCGTGCCGGACATTTCGCGGTTTTGCGACGTTTGGCAAGTCACACACCCGTCGGAGCCATCAGAAGCGCATATGACATGCACATCAAAAATAGTACGGCGCCAGCCGGAAGCGTGGCGTCGTACTATTACATTGCGGTATTCAGCAAGGCAGCGCCGCGTCCCCTTACCTGGCGGCACAGACCAGATCAGGCATTCACGGTCACCGGCCAGGAATGCAGGGTGCGACGTCTTTTCTAGCCGTCGTCAGGGTCGTCCACCAGACAGCCTGCGCCATGGCAGCCCTGGTAGTTGCCGTGGGTATCGAAGTTCGGATTGCCTTGCCGGTCGAACTGCGGCCGGGAATCGATTTCATCGTCCGGATTGTCCACCATGCAGCCGACGCCGTGACAGCCGTTGTAGCCGCTGTCGTGCCTGTGGTTGCTGGTGGTATGGTGGTGTTTGCTGTGGTCGTCTTCGGCCATCCCCTCGATCAACGCCCCCAACACCGCCCCGGCCACTACGGCGCCGGTATCGTGGCCGCGGTGATCGTACCTGCGGGCGCCGGGATCGAAGCTGTCCCCACGGCCATGGTGATAGCCGCCCACCTCGGCGAAGACGCCGGCGCACCCTTGCGCGACCCAGATGTACCGGCTCTTGGGGTTGTAGCCCCATGTCCTGTTGAGGATGCAGGGGCTACCCGAGGTCTGGTGAATGAGCTGAGGCTTCCTGAGCGGGCCGGCATAGCACTCGTCGTAATGGTAATTGCGCGACCGGCATTCGACCGTCGACTGGGCGTTGGCGGGGGATGCCGTGGCCCACACCAAGATTCCAAACGCAGCCGCAGCGAAATATCTGAACATCGTCGTCTCCCCTCTCAAGCCAGGCTGGTGTCCCGGACACCAGCAACTCCAGTGTTGTTTTGATTTCGAAGTCGTTCCGAGCCCGATATTCAAAATCAAAACGAATCTCGAAATCACGGCACTAGTCGTTGACCGCTATGATCCTGACCGTCTGCTGCTTGCAGGCATCGTCACCGCAGACGCCGTTGAACCAGACTTCCCCATCGCCGATCATGACGCCCTGCCAGTTCGCAAACAGGGTCGCGTAGGTCTGTTTGGCGAGCGCGTTCTTCACCTTGCTCGTGATGATCTGGTCGTAGTCGGCGACGAAATGCTTCTGGTCCCTGATCTTCACCGCCTTGCCGTTGATGCGGGCCTGGAAGGGGTAGTCGACCATCGAGGCGACCGCCGCCTTGTCGCCCGCGCCGACAGCCTTCTTCAACCCGTCGAAAAACGTCTTGTAAGGCACATGATCGCCGAACAGGGAATCGAGGTTGCCGTCCACCTCGGAAGCGCTTTGCGCCTGGACCGCGACGGCAGCCCCCAGCACGATCGAGATGGTCGAAACCAGGACGACGAAAACTCTACGCATTGTCACATCCTTTCGCTTGACGCGCTGAAGCCGTCGCTATGCAGGCTTATCCTAAAGCAGCCCTTGCAATCATTCCGTGACGGTCTCGGCGAAACACCTGGCCAGATCGGCCGGTGCGCCGAGCTTCCTCGCCCACGACACCAGTTCAGGCTTTTCCGACGGGTCGGCCCAGCCGCCCCACACGTCGCGGAACTGCTTCTTGCCCTTCACCGCCTGGAAGAACATCACGCCGTCATCGCTTACCGGCGTGGAAATATAAGCGGCGCTCCAGTCGCCGCTCTCCATGATCGTAGTGAACTTCACCTGTGCCGGCTTGATCTTCTGATCCATCGCCGAGACGACGAGCGGAGCGTATTCCTGCTTGCGCGCCTGCGTCGCTTCGACCTTCACGCCGTCGCAGGCATTGCTCGCAGCGAAGGCGGAGGTCAGGGTCACCCCCAACCACGCCAGGGCGATGATGACGATCTTCGGATACCGGTGGGACGTGCCGCCAAATTCGAACATAGAAGGTTTTCCTCTCTGTCCTCGCCGCAGGGGCCGTGGCGACGGCCGCAAGCGATAATCTTCATGACCTGCTCTCCCGACCGGTCGCGTTGGCGTCCCGTCGAAAGCTATTGCAGGCGGCCGTCTCCGCTTTTGTCCACGGAGGCAAAGTCCTTCATGACCCGATCCATGAATTCATTCTGGCTGACCCGGCCGTCGCCATTCGCATCGGTCGCCGCGAACTGATCAGGCTTCAGGAGCTGGCCGGTCTCGGCCTTGCTGAGCGAGCCGTCATTGTTGGCATCCAACTTGTCGAACGCCTGGGTCATGAAGGCCTGATACTCCTGCTGGCTCACGTCGCCGTTTTTGTCGGCATCGAGCTGGGTCTTGTGACCCTCGTACATCGCCTGCTGCGCCATGGCCGCACCGGTGCAAGACAGGAGCAAGGAGAAGGTCGTCGCTATTACGGATTTCATCGTGTTGTCCCTTCCTCTTGTCTCAACGGCAGGCAAGGCGATTGCCGAGATAGCCGCCGCCACCAATTCCGGCAGCCGTCGCGAGCACCGCACCGGTGCCGGCGCCGATCGTGCTGCCGATCAAGCCGCCGACCACTGCGCCGCCGACCGTGCCGGCAATGCAGCCGAACTCGGCATTGCGCGCCTGAACTTGCGGATCGGATGACGATTGGCAGGCGCTAAGCCCGCAGGCGCCCGCGAGCGCGATGGCTACGAATGACTTCTTCATTGTTTGCTCCGAGTACGTTTTGAAAAGAAGTACCGGAGACGGCTCCTGCCAAAGTGCCGACGGCAAGCAGTCAACTCACCAGGCTATTCAATCTAAGTAATAAAGATTGGTCGGCGAAAAGCTGATCTTCCGGATTGGCGAATTTTCGGGTCCCTCTGTATACCGAAGCCCACCAACCACTGCCGGCAAAAGTTGCATATAAAGCCGACATATGGCAAGTGAAATTCGGCAGTCTACAATATTAGAAAAAACTAAATTTCTATTTAGGCAGCGCTATCACGGTATCATCAGGAATATCCGGCATACCAATTGCCATCCCTACGAAAACACTAACTTTTATTTCTTCGATTATTTTTGAAAAATGCGAAAGTTTCCAATAATAATTTGGTTAATCCAAAAGTAATTGATAAATATATTATAAATCTTGATATTTTTTACATTGACTGACGCGAGATTCTTTTTTCCGGGATGGCTGAGGCTGACCTTACGGCAAGTCAGCAAAAGTGACGCTCGAAGTCCTTTGCCAAAAGAACGAGGTAGCGTCGCGTCATCCATCCGGCAGAAACACTGAAAAGAATTGATGTTCCTAGAGAAAACAAGAAGAACAACGGTCGCGTTCCTCTTTCTGCTGGCGTTCTTGTTGCCTCAAGCTGTGGCTCTGGCGCAGGAACAAGCTACTGTTCCAATCAAGGTCGGCATCTTCGTCAATCCGCCCTTCGTGATGAAGCAGGATGGACGCTACACCGGCATAGCGGTGGAGCTTTGGGAAGACCTCGCCGAAAAGCTTGGCCGGCAGTTCAGCTATGTCGAATTCGGGACGATCCACGATCTCGTCCAGGCGACTGCCACAGGCAGCATCGATGTGGCCGTCACCAATCTGACGATAAACCAAGCCCGTGCCGAACGGGTCGACTTCACCCAACCATGGCTCGACGGCGGCAATCGCATCATGGTTGCGACGCGCCAGGAAGGCGGCCTCGGCAGCCTGATCGAGGGGCTGAGCGATGCCGGATTCCTGCGGGCCTATGCCTGGATCGGGCTGATCCTGGTGGCGGCGACGGTGCTGCTCACGCTTTTCGACCGGCGGTTCGACCAATCCTTCCCCAGGGGCTGGCGCGACGGCATAGCCGAGAGCTTTTATTCCGTGATGTCCGTCGCCACCTCCGGCCGCCCGCCCGCGCGCAAGAATCTCTTCGGCTGAGTCGGCCGCATCTGGCAGGGCCTTTGGCTGGTCTGCGGCATCGCGGTGCTCGCCTATGTGACCTCGTCGGTGACAAGCGTCATGACGACGCTCTCCCTCACAAACCAGATCGATAGCCTTGCCGATCTGGACGACAAGCAGGTTGGCGTGCTGACGGGCACGGTCCAGGAGGAGTTCGCGCTGTCCGAGGGCCTACGCGTCCGGAGCTATCGTGGAATCGACAGCGCCATAGAGGCTCTGGTGAACGGCGACGTGGCTGCGATCATCCACGACGCTCCGGTTCTCGAATATTATGCGCGTATGCATCCCGAGCAGCCCGTCGATGTGGTGGGGCGATTGTTCGAGAGGGACAAATACGGCTTTGCCCTTCCGCGCCAGAGCGCCTTGACCTACCCCCTGACGATAGAATTGCTGGGAGCGCTCGACGCCGACGAGATCGAGGAATTGCGCGCCAGATATTTCGGTTCCGAGGATTGACGCCGACATCACGTCGATCAGTGAATTCGCAACAGGCAACCA
>JAEYTV010000555.1 GCA_023433855.1 Pseudomonadota bacterium
ACCTGTCGGTGAGCACGTGGCCGTAGACGCCGCTGAGCTGGGAAATGCGCTGCGCCACGACCGGATCGGTGAGCGTGATATGCTCGACGAGGATGCTGGAATGGTACTTCTCGCGAAGCGTGATGAAGGAGCCGAGGAGTGCCGAGCCGAGCAGCCCGCCCAGGCTCTGCGTCGTCAGAAAGACGATGATGAAGCTGAGGATGTAGTTCGGTCCCTTCTTGAGCGCCGAGGCCAGACCGGAAGCGAGCGCCGGCGGTAGGAACAGTGCGCCCGCCACCGCGATCATCGCCTGGCTCAGATACATCTGCTCGGGCCGGGTGAGGTTCGTGGCTTGGCTGTCCATGAAAGCCCCCGCGGCAAGCAGGATGAGCGCCACGATATGGATTGCCGGCTCCCGGCCCACCTTCATCGTCGCAGCACAGGCCAGCCCGCCAAAGACAGTCGATGCCAGGATGACCGCGTAAAGCGTCTGCGTCTGGTCGTTCGTCAGCCCCAGAACCTGGAAGAAGCCTGACGCGCCGGTCGTCTGCTCGGCCAGGACTATGCGAAAAACGAGCAGCGCCGCCGTGAAGTGGAGAATGGGTGGACTGACCAGCCAGTGAACGTCGATCAGGGGGCTTTCGCGATTCATCTCGATGACGGCGGCGGTCGTCACGGCAGCTATGCTGAGCGCAAGCACCGCTCCCAGCCACGGAGCCTCGAACCACCAGTAGAGCCGACCGAGCGACAACACCACCGCCAGGCAGCCGAAACCGATGGCGATCAGCGAATAGCTCAGCACATCGAACCTGCTGATCACCTTCGAACGAGGGATCGGCGTGAGCGGGAGCAGATAGACAGCGCAGAATGAAAGGAGCGCGAGCCCCAGCTCGAAGGTGGTCAAACCATGCCATCCCGCGATATCGAGCAAGGCCGGCGAAATCAGCCTGGCGATCGGCATGCCGAGGCCTATTCCCGTCAACGCCAATGCCAGCCCCACCGTCAGCTTCTTCTGCGGAGGAAAAGCTTCCAGCATATAGAGGAAGCCAAGCGTTGAAAGCGGAGTGCCGGCGATGCCGCTGATGAAGCGAACGACGAGTGCAGTCCTGAGATCGCTGACCGCGAAATTGAGGAAGGACGCAATGACGAAGCCGAGAATGACCAGTTCGGCAAAGTTCCGCAGGCCGTACTGCGTCCTGAGCTTGATCAGCGCCAGGGACAGCGAGACGTTCGGGATCATATAAGCGGCGACCAGCCAGTTGGCCTCGATCGGCGTCGCGCCCAACGCCCCCTGCACCTGAGGAATGTTCGCAGTGATGAGGTTGACGCCGAAACCCTGCGTCACCGCGAAAAGCAGGGAGGCGCCCATGTAGACCGCAGCGCGAGCGGGATGCATGGGAACATAGGCCGGAGCGGCAGAGGGCGGTGGAACGGTGGGCGTCGGGGACACGGCATCGCCGGATGTCGCGGCGCCCTGGGTCTCGACGCGCGGCTCGCTGGACGGGCGCAGTTCCACAATATCAGCTGTGCGCTGGTCCAAGACATGACCGGACGAGGCCGAAGACCGTTGCATGCTCACCGCTCGGTCCCCATGACTTAAGAGAGGGCGCCAACATTGTTGGTGATCACGCGCAACACGCGGGTCGCGGCAAGCAGGTCGGCTTCATCGACGCCGTCGAGCACCTGCCTGCGCATCTCCTCGGCGAAGCCGATAACGTCCTTGGCCTGAATTCGCGCGGCATCGGTCAGGACAAGCTGCTTGGCGCGGCGATCGCCCTCCACGGCCCGGCGTTCCAGCAGGCCGGATTCCTCGAGGGCATCGATCATGTTGACGACGCTCGGCTGCTCCACCTCCAGGACGTCCGCCAGCTCCTTTTGCGTGCAGCCTTCCATTTTCGAGAGGTACAGAAGCAGTCTCGCCCTTGCGAAGGTCAGACCGTGAGCCCGCGCCCTCGCGTCGAACAGGGTGCGCAGCTTGCGGTTCACCGTCGTCAATTCCTCGACGAAAACGCCGCGTGAGGAAACCGCATCCATTTTCATAGCACCATTATTATAAGCTAGCTTATCATTTAGTGCCTATCTATCAATGGCGATCGATCATTTCAAGCAGGGCGCAGCGCAAGCAATTGCAGACGGGCACCGCCCTAACACCCCATCGGAAACGTTGGTCCCGGTGCCACAGGTCCATCGGAGACTTGCCGTGACCTCAGTCTTTTGTGGCAAATCCCGGCAATGAGAGTATGCTGGTGAGACAAATGGTCGCGGACGTGAGCGTGACCTGACACGCCGAACGCTACCGCGAGCCGCGGCCAACTGGACCTGGTCTAGGAGGAGTGGTCAATGGCTAGCTTTCACGTGATTGCGGGCGCCAATGAAGCTCAGGAACACATCCGTGTACGGAAGATTGGCGTTGCCGATCTAACCGACGCATTGCGACGTGGCATCGACGATTTCATGGTGAAGCCGTCGCATATCGTGTTCCTGTGCGTGATCTATCCCATTGTCGGCGTCTTCCTCGCGGCATGGACATCGGGCAACAATGCGCTGCCGCTGCTGTTTCCGCTGGTGTCTGGATTTGCGCTCATCGGCCCATTCGCGGCGATCGGTCTCTACGAGATCAGTCGCAGGCGGGAACTTGGCATGGACACGTCCTGGCGGCACGCCTTCGAGATTCGGCACTCGCCGGCGCTTCCATCGATCGCGGCCGTCGGCGGCATGCTGTTCGCCATCTTCATTGCCTGGCTTTTAACGGCCCAAGCTTTTTACGAAAACCTATTCGGTCGCATACCGCCGGACTCCGTCGGCGCGTTTCTCAGCGAGATCTATTCCACCGAGCGCGGCTGGACGCTGATCATTGTCGGCCATGCTATCGGATTCATCTTTGCGGCGGTGGTGTTGTGCACGACCGTCATCGCATTTCCGCTGCTGCTCGATCGCGATGTCGGTGCCTACGAGGCAGTCCATGCCTCGGTGCGGGCGGTTCTGGCGAACCCGGTCACGATGGCCGTCTGGGGACTGATGGTCGCGGTCGGGCTAATGATAGGCTCGCTGCCGCTGTTCGCCGGCCTCGCGGTCGTGCTTCCGATCTTCGGCCACGCTACCTGGCATCTCTACAGGAAGGTGATCGAACCAGCACCCTCGGCCTGAAACGGCGAAGATTTTCCGACCTCCGGAATCCTCCGCGGTCGGCTGGTCAGGGATTGGCGCCGAAGAAGGTCAGCCGCGTCCAGAGCGTGTATTCGGATTCGATCGCCATGATCCAGACGAACACCAGGACCGCGATGGGCGGGACGAGGATGGCATAGACGAGCGCTAGACGTTCCCAGGCCATGTGCATGAAGATCGCGACGATGAGGCCGGCCTTGAGCATCATGAAGATCAGGATGAGCGACCATCTCAATGCGCCCTGCACGTGGAAATAGTCGACCATGTACGAACAGGCGCTGAGGATGAACAACCATCCCCAGACAACCAGATAGAGCTTGATCGGGTGCTCCTGGTGGGTATCCGCGTGAGCCACTGCCGTCGCGGGCGCGTCGTGCTCATGCAACGAGGCGATCCCTTGTGCGGTTGCTTCAGCCATGTCCCTTCCTCACCACAGATAGAAGAATGCGAAAATGAAAACCCAGACGAGATCGACGAAGTGCCAGTAAAGGCCCATGATCTCGACGCTTTCGTAATTGCCTCTCCGGCTCGTGAAGAACCCGCGCGCGCCAAGATCGTAATCGCCGCGCCAGACCTTTCGCGCGATGATAATCAGGAAGATCACGCCGATCGTCACATGGGTTCCGTGGAAACCCGTGATCATGAAGAAGGACGAGCCGAACTGCGCCGCGCCCCACGGATTTTCCCAAGGTCGCACGCCTTCCATGATCAGCTTGGTCCATTCGAAGGCCTGCATGCCGACGAAGGTCGCGCCCAACACAGCCGTCACCAGCATCAGGACGGCGGTTCGCTTGCGGTCCCGCCGATAACCGAAGTTGACCGCCATC
Organism: Pseudomonadota bacterium; assembly: GCA_023433855.1. GTDB lineage: Bacteria > Pseudomonadota > Alphaproteobacteria > Rhizobiales > Rhizobiaceae > Neorhizobium. Next base: position 3,972 of record JAEYTV010000555.1, read on the forward strand.
GCCATCGTGCCTGAGGAGGAGATCAGCACGAAGGTCATGATGGCGATCAGGATGAGGGGAATATCCCGTCCGAACATGTGCAGGGCGAACACTTCGCTGGGGTTTGGCCACGGCACCCTCGTCGACATCCGCGCGGTCATGTAGGATAAGAGGAAGCAGCTGAAGACGAAGG
>JAEYTV010000627.1 GCA_023433855.1 Pseudomonadota bacterium
GTGTAACCGTGGGCGCCGAAGAAGCCGACTGCCTCCATGTTTTGCGCATGCGTTTCCACCCGCGCGGTCGCGAAGCCCTGCCTTCGGATCTCGGCCTCCACCTCGGCCAGAAGCGCCTTGCCGAGCCCCTGCCCGCGGTAATCCGGACCGATCCAGAAATCCGAGATCAGTTCGTCCAAGTGCTCGCGCGCCGCCCAACCCGCAACCACACCCGCCTGTTCGATGACACTTATGGTCAGCCAGGAAGAACGCGTGAAGTTGCGGAATGCGCCCAGCGCACTGTCACGCATGTCGGTCATTTCGCCGATGGAGGTCATCGCCTTCTCCCAGGAGCGGAAACCGATCTCCGCCAGGTCGTCGACCTCATCCTCACGCGCGTTGCGAATAGTGGTCATGGATCTTCCCGCTGGTCGTGGGCCAATAGACCATTGAATCCTGGCTTTGACCAGCACGACGGTGAGCGGTTGCCGCCGAATACTTGACGATCGGTGGAAACGAGCCTAGCACCACAGAATGTCGCCGCCTCCAGATGCCTGGCTGCGGCATATATCATCGGAGCTTTGATGTTCTCTTCGCAAGAGACCCGGTAAGGGGGCCGGCCGCGCCATTGCGCACCGGTCCAGACAAAAACGACCGTCCCGACGCTTTCTCAAGCGCCGGCAATGTTTTGTGCGTTCGCTCGCGGACGCTTTTCCGGACATCAGACAAATGGATATCTCACGCGCCGAACAGCGCATCCTCCACCTGCTCGCACAAGGCGGGCGGATTGAAATCAGCCGAAGCGAGAGCCGCAAGATCGAGAGGCTGCAGCTCCTGACCCGCGAAGGCTGGATTTTCTCAGGGCTCGACCTGATCACCTTTCGCAAGCTCAAGCAGAAGAAGGCAATCAAGTCACAGGGTGGCAAGCCGTACCGAATCACCGAACGTGGACTGGTGCTGGTAAGAGCCGAGCAGGATAACAGGTGAAACAAAGCCGACTGCGCGTCACCGTGGCGCGCGGTCGGTCAAACGAGGCGGGAAAGCTCCGTCTTCATCACCGCCCATTCCTCGGCGATCGGGCCCGTGCGCGTCTTGCCGGCGCGTCGGTACCAGTAATCGGCATTCCAATCGTCGCCCTCGATACGATGGCAGAGCGCGTGGCCCCAGTCGAAAGGCGCCTGGCCTTCATGGGCCTGGCAGATGTCGTGAACCGCGTCCCAATCCGCCCCCATGGTAAAACCGGTTACCGCGAGGCGATCGAAGGCTTCGATCAGTCTTGCGAGGTCTTCCCTGTCCATGATCGCCTCCTCCTTTGGTCACAGGCGGCTGAGCGCATTTTCCAGATGCAACTTTGGCCCGAGATCGCGGTCCTGAAAGCATCGTTCGCCGACCAGGCCGTAAAACCAACTTCGCCGACCACATGGTGATCGGCGACAGTCATTTTCGGGATTGTAAGGCCGATTACCACCACCTGGCCGGCGTAAACCTCCCGGCTGCCTGCTCGATGACATGAGCGGTGCGGAAGAGCGTCTCCTCCTCGAACGGCTTGCCGATGAGTTGCAGGCCGAGCGGCAGGCCCTTCTTGTCGAGCCCGGCGGGAACGGCGATCCCCGGCAGGCCGGCCATGTTCACCGTCACTGTGAAGATGTCGTTGAGATACATGGCGACCGGATCGGCGGCGAGAGTCTCATCGGCAACGCCGAAGGCGGACGATGGCGTGGCCGGCGTCAGGATCGCATCCACGCCTGCATCGAAAACCTGCTCGAAGTCCCGCTTGATCAGCGTTCGGACCTTCTGCGCCCGCAGGTAATACGCGTCGTAGTAGCCGGCCGACAGAACATAGGTGCCAATCATGATGCGACGCTTGACCTCCGCACCAAAGCCTGCGGCGCGGGTCCGTTCGTACATGTCGATGATGTCCTTGCCGTCCACCCGCAGCCCATATCGGACACCGTCATAGCGGGCGAGGTTGGAGGACGCTTCTGCAGGTGCCACGATGTAGTAGGCTGGCAGAGCATACTTGGTGTGCGGCAGTGTGATGTCGACGATCTCCGCACCGGCATCCTTCAGCCAGGCAATGCCCTGCTGCCACAAGGTCTCGATCTCTCCGGGCATGCCATCAATGCGGTACTCCTTCGGAATACCAATCTTCATACCCTTGAGCGACTGCCCGAGCGAAGCTTCGTAATCCGGCACCGGAAGGTCGACGGAGGTGGTGTCCTTGCTGTCGACGCTCGCCATGGACCTCAGCATGATGGCGGCATCCCGCACATCCCGGGCAATCGGACCCGCCTGATCAAGCGACGACGCGAACGCCACGACGCCCCACCGCGAGCAGCGGCCGTAGGTCGGCTTGATGCCCACCGTGCCGGTGAAGGCTGCGGGCTGACGGATCGAGCCACCCGTGTCGGTGGCCGTTGCGCCAGCGCACAGATGCGCCGCAACGGCTGCGGCAGAGCCACCGGATGAGCCGCCCGGGACCAGTTGCTGGTTGGAATTCTCAGCCTTCCAGGGATTGATCACGGGTCCGTAGTACGACGTTTCGTTGGACGAGCCCATGGCGAATTCGTCCATGTTGAGTTTCCCCAGCATGACAGCACCGTCGTCCCACAGGTTCTGTGTGACGGTCGACTCGTATTTCGGCCTGAAGCCATCAAGGATGTGCGAGCAAGCCTGAGTATGCACGTCGCGGGTGCCGAAAAGATCCTTGATTCCCAATGGAATGCCTTCGAGCTCCCCTTTGTGGCCGGCAGCGCGGCGCTCGTCGGAGGCCCGGGCCATGTCGAGCGCCTTCTCCGGAGTCACCGTGATATAGGCATTCAGCACCCCGTTGGCCGCTTCGATCGCGTCCAGATAGGCCTGTGTGAGTTCGACGGAAGTGAATTCCCTGGCGTCGAGCTTCTCGCGGGCTTCGGCAATGGTAAGGCTGGTAAGTTCGGTCATGTCCGTTTTCAATCTGTTCGGCTGCGGGAAGGGTCGTGGGGGCACCCAAGCGAGGGATTATTCGACGACCTTTGGCACCAGAAAGAAGTTGTGGTCGGTGGACGGCGCGTTGGCAACGATGTCATCCGCCTTGTCGCCGTCGGTGACGGTATCGGTGCGCTTGCGCATCTCCATGGGCGTCACCGATGTCATCGGCGCGACGCCGGCCACGTCCACCTCGTCCAGCTGCTCGACAAAGCCGAGAATGCCGTTCAACTCGCCGACCATGCGTTCGGCTTCCTCCTCCGAAACCGCAATACGGGCAAGGCGCGCAACGCGCTTGACGGTGGCGAGGTCGACGGACATGGCTCAACTCCGGGAATGAAAATTTCCCCCCGCTATAATGGTCATGCCCGACCTTCGCAACAGCTAGCTGCGCCTCGTTTTCAGAGACGCAGATAGCGATATGCAGTCCTCATCAGTAACTGAGGCTACTACCGACCGAAGGCGTCTCCACGCGCGTCCGTGTGCCTTCCATTCCCTTCACGAACTTCTCAGGCGTCTGATCGATGATGGGGAACGAACCATAGTGACACGGTATGGCATGCTTGAAGTCGAAGAACCGCTGGCAGGCAAGTGCTGCAACCGCACCGCCCATGGTGAAGCGGTCGCCGATCGGAACGATGCCGATGTCGGGCTGATGCAGTTCATTGATGAGGCCCATGTCCGTGAATATGTCCGTGTCGCCCATATGGAGCACCGAGGGCTCGTCATCGAAATGCAGCATCAGGCCGTTGGCATTGCCGAGGCTGTGGGACACACCGTCCTCGGTCATCTGGGCGGAGGAGTGATGCGCCTGCGTGAAGGTTGCGGTAAAACCGTCAAAGGCGATCGTGCCGCCGGTATTGCCCATTTCAAGCTTTGCCACCCCCTTTTTGCCGAGCCAGGCCGCGAGATCCGCGTTCGCCAAGACGGTCGCGCCTGTCTCACCGGCGATGCTGATCGTATCTCCGACATGATCGCCATGGCCATGGGTCAGCAGAATGTGCGTGAGCCCCTCCGTGGCGGCCTTGCGGTCCTGGCCCGCAAAAGCCGGGTTGCCGGTGAAAAAGGGATCGATGAGGATCTTCGCGGTGGTGGTTTCAATGCGGAAAGCCGAATGGCCAAGCCAGGTGATCTTCATGGAAAATTCCTCCGGGACGGTCTGATGGTTGAAGATGGTAAGGACACATAGCCGACGACCGGCTAAAGGGAAGTGGAACGAGGTCTATCATGACCTCTACCGCGCCAAAGGAATGAAGAACATATGACAGTGTTGACGATCGAAGAGCTGGCCGACATGCTCGGACCGCGTCAGCCGATCGCGGGCCTGGATCTCGGAACCAAGACCATCGGCCTAGCCATGTCGGATATCGGGCGCCGCTTCGCCTCTCCTCGTCCCGTATTAAACCGGGTGAAGTTCACCAAGGATGCTGAACTGTTGCTTGCCTTTGCCGACAAGGAGAAGGTCGCCGCTTTCATCATCGGCCTGCCGGTCAACATGGACGGGTCGGCGGGTCCACGGGTACAAGCCACACGCGCATTTGTCCGCTCCATGGGCGAAAAGACGCCGCTGCCCTTTGTATTCTGGGATGAACGGCTTTCAACGGTGGCCGCAGAACGGGCGCTGCTGGAGATGGACGTATCGAGAGCGAAACGAGCGCAGCGGATCGATTCTGCTGCCGCCAGCTTCATCCTTCAGGGGGCCCTGGACAGACTGTCCTCGCTCCGAAGGGACACCTCGGCAGAACGGGACGCCTGACGCCTGCTCCACCATGCCGCGATCTGCCGACGCTTGCGGAAGGCGATGATGGCGAGGACAATCAGACTGTCTACCGCGATCGCCCTTGCGACAAGCGGCGGGAGGACCTCCGGCGGCAGGCCAAGAACGTTTCCGTAGATCTGGAAGACCAGATCGTGGGTCTGACGCGTCAGCATGAAAAAGCCGAAGCTCATGTCGTAGTAGGAAAGACCATACCAGCTCGTCAGCAGGAATACCGGACCTGCCCACAAAATCAGGAACCACTTCATGCGGCCCTCCTCCTCGTCTGCGCCGGATACATCTCCGGTACCAGGAGCCATCTCGAAAACGCCATGACGCTCAGAACCAGAGCCGGAAAGGCAATGTCGAGCGCCAGCATCGCGAAGATCGTCGTCATGACGAGCAGCAATGCATGTGTCTTGAGAACTGTTCCCATGCCATCCCTGTAAGGGCAATACGTAGTTAACAATGCGTTAACGGGGACTTTAGACGTGCTGCGGCCGGCTGCATATGCAAACAGCCCAACATGGTTAACGGG
>JAEYTV010000045.1 GCA_023433855.1 Pseudomonadota bacterium
GTATTCTCGAGCCGCGCGCCAAACAAGTTGGGTATTCGTGGTGACATTGCCGCCCCCCTTGATGATGGACATGTCTCCCTCGACTTGCCCCAGGACCAGTATTCGTTCGCGTGTCTTCGGCCCATAGATCGCTTCGACATCGGCGTCATTGGAGGAGTTGTATTTCGAGAGCCTGGAGTTGACGAGGCTGTCAATTCCGGCCCGGGCGCGCCTCATGAGTTCTGCGTCGGAATCGAAATCATAGGTCTGAATAAGTGTTTCCAGATCCGAGGGACGGGAGGCATCGAAATAGATTCCTGTCCTGTCGAAGCATAAGGAAAGTGGGGGAACCTTCTCTGCCCCTAGTTGAACAGAGCGTATGAAGCCGTCTTCAACCCTGATGATCGGTATCCCGTATCGCGCGCAAAAACTATCCAGAAAAACGGGGCTCTTATAGGCCCAGACGAAGACTGAACTCCGCTTGTCCCAAAGCAACCAGGGAACTATCTTCGAATAGAATTCAGCCTTTGAAATAGTTCTGTTGATCCTCGTCACATCATGGCCCGAAAGCTAAACGTTGATGAATGTTTTCCACGGGGAGAAACCAAATACGAATGCTTTCGTTTTTCCTTCAGGCCTACCGAACCTTTTGAAGGGTATCATGACATATCGCCATGCCGCGACAACAATATTCTTCATTATTCTGTTCCAGGCCACAGTATTATTAATAAACACCGCAGTTAACCCGGATATCAACCATGAATATTTAGGGGTGTTGTCGATTTATTTCACTAATTCCCAGATAATACCATGTATCTCGTAGATTATTGATAGAAGTTGCTTCAGCGCACCTGGTCGACCGGTGGATGATCCTCGCTGGTCTATTGGCTGACATCGAGGTCATCCTGCCCTCCCTGACATCGCTCTTCATCTCGACTGGCCGCAGGGCCTCTTCGCCGCTGCATCGGGGCTTGCGACTATGGTCGCCTTGGTGGCGCGCCTTCTCGCTAAAGGACGTTCCCATGAAGACGACAACAAAAAGCAGGCTGTTCGCCGCTGCCGTAACCCTCGTGAAGCAGCATAGACGGCAGAGGCGTGCCCGCAGACCAGCCAGGCTCTGGCTCAGACCGCCCGAGAGAAGGAGGAAGGTCGACCACATAATCGACCTTGAGGCGGGCGTACGCTATCGGTCGCACGGAGCCGAACGACGGGTTGCCGCAAACAAGGAGGCGCTCCATTCACCTCGCTACCCGCCTCCTGGCTCATATGCGGCGCTGGTATCGATCAGGCGCCAAATATGTTGCCGAGTTTCGGCGCGGCCTTGCCGATCCGAAGCGGGTATTCCGCGATGTTTTCGATGAAGTGCTCGGCGACGATGCTGCTCGCGTCAGCTCCGACACACCCTCAGGCGCACTGCAGCAACATGACTGATGCAAACCGCTACCGACAAATGGGAGCTTCAGGTTATCTCGGGATGACCTGGCAGACGCCGGAAAAGATGTGCGGCCATCCCCACCCGGATCAGCAAGCAGGGGTGGGAACTGCTTTCACGACCGGCCACGCAGGCAGGCCAATCATTGCCGTAACAATCAAAGCATGTCCGGGAGGAGGAGAAAAGCCTTGCTCTACAAGGGTTACGGCTGGTCGGAGTGGAGTGATTCGAACACTCGACCCCCACGTCCCGAACGTGGTGCGCTACCAGACTGCGCTACACTCCGTGACCAGCGGCGCCTCTATAGACCAGCATTCGGCATTCGACAAGCGCCGTCATGAAAAATCTCATGCATCCTCGAGTGACACGGCCGGCGCGGGACAACGCGCCGACGATGCGTTGCAAAAAAGCGGCGGCTGCGGAATTTAACGCCTTTTTCCCGCCAAGATCTCGTCATTGGGGGAGGAAATCTGGTAGCTGCTCTCGCGGATGCCCAGACCTGCGCATCGCTCAAACCATCCGAGGATCCCACCACACCATGAGCCGCATTATCGCACCGATTGCCGTTCTTGCCCTTGCCCTCTCGGCTTGCACCACCGCACACGTTGCGACAAACCCGATAGACGCGCGGTGGGTTGGTCGCTCCGCAGGCGAGTTCTTCGCAAGATTCGGCCCGCCCATGAGCGACAGCGGTGAAGGTTCTGCGACGGTGTACAACTGGCGTGGCGGCTACAAGCGCATCAAGCAGCAGAACGGCCGCAGTTCAAGCGTGAGCTGTGCGGCCAAGATCACCGTATCGGAGAGTTACGTCATCCGCGGCATCACCATCGTCGCCGACCGGCCCGGAGCCAGCGGTCCGAGCTATTGCACGGAACTCCTCGCGGCCGACTGACCCGCCTCCCACGGACCGCTTCGCACCGGTTAGAGGTGGCGCGTCTTGCTCCCGGCAACAGGCAGCGAGCGCCACCCGCCAATTTCACCCTGCTCTGGCTTCTTCCTGCAAAAAAGCCTATTTTCAACGTGATAAGGGGTCGTCCGGCCGCTTTGGCGTGAGATGCCTGCATTTACGAGGTGGCGTGTACTATCTGACAACCCATATCCGCGTGGTCGCGGCGCTGGTGGTTCGGGAGACCTCCACCCGGTTTGGAACCAAACCGGGCGGATACGTCTGGGCGTTCCTGGACCCGGCCTCGCATATCGCCTTCCTGTCGCTGATCTTCATGGCGATCGCCCACACGCCGGCACTCGGAACGAGCTTTCCGCTGTTCTTCGCCACGGGTTACATTGGCTACCAGTTCTACCAGGCGACGGTCGGTTACCTCAACAATGCGGTCAGCGGCAACCGCTCGCTCCTGAGCTATCCGAACGTGGCACCGATCGATACGGTGCTGGCACGCTACATCCTGCAGGTCGGGACCACGGCGGTCGTCGCCTTTTCGGTGTTCGCGGCCATCAGCCTCACCCTGCGGAAACCGTTGACGATCGAATGGCCCTACATCATCGAAGCCGCGTTCGCGGCCAGTCTTCTCGCGCTCGGGACTGCTCTTGCAAACAACGTACTTTTTCCGAAGTATCCGCTCTACGAAAAGCTGTACGAAATCCTGACCCGGCCCCTCTTCCTTGTTTCCGGCATATTCTATCTCCCGGATAGCCTCCCACATCCCGCAAGGGAGATCATCATGCTCAATCCCATCGCGCATGTGGTCATGATGTTCCGAAAGGGGTTCTACCCGGAATACCGGGCGCTTGGCTATGACGCCTTCTATCTTTACAGCGTCGCCTTCACGCTGCTTCTCGGAGGGCTCTTCATCTTCACCACCTCCCGGGGAGTGTTGCGCGGCCGATGATCCGTCTTGAGCAGGCAACCAAGATCGTACGGATGAAAGGCGTGGCGAAGCCGATCATCAAGGACGTCTCCTTCGTGATCCCGCGTGGAAAAAGCGTCGGCCTGCTCGGGCGCAACGGCGCCGGCAAGTCGACCCTGCTGCAGATCATCGCCGGAACGCTGGATCTTGACCGGGGACGGGTCATCCGCCAGGGCAAGGTCTCCTGGCCGCTCGGATTTGCCGGCAGCTTCCAGGGCAATCTTTCGGGCGAGCAGAACGTGCGCTTCGTGGCGCGCATCTATGGCGTGGATACCGAGGAACTCGTCGCCTACGTCGCCGACTTCGCCGAACTCGGACCTTTCTTCAAGGCGCCGGTGCGGACCTATTCCTCGGGCATGAAGGCGAGGCTCGCCTTCGGGGTGAGCATGGGGGTGAGGTTCGACTATTATCTGGTCGACGAGATCACGGCCGTGGGCGATACCAATTTCAAGCGAAAATCCCAGCAGGTCTTCACGGAACGATTGAAGGGTTCGGACGTCATCATGGTTTCGCACAGCGCCACGACGCTTCGCGACTATTGCCAGTCCGGAATAGTTCTCGAAGACGGAAAGTTAACCTATTATGATAAGCTCGAAGACGCTATTACCGTCCACGAGCGCAACATGACGAGGCAGCCGACGTGACAGACCAGGCTCAGAACCAGAATACCGCCGACACTGTCGCTCGCCTGCCGTCGCGGGATGAAGCCAGATCGCAGCAGAAGCCGAGGAACCTGCGCCTGCTGGAGGGGCTTCTGGAACGCCCGGCGCCGGCTCCCGAACAGCCTCCTGCACCGGTTGCCGAACCGGACGCCCGGGAACGCGAGAAGGTTTCGCGCGGATGGGTCGGCAGGCTGCGGTTTCGGCATGTTGCCATCATCTCCGGCTTTCTCGCCATCGTCGCCCTGCCGACGACCGTTGCGTCGCTCTACATGGCTTTCATTGCCGCGGACCAGTACCACAGTTCGGCATCCTTTTCCGTCCGCAGCATCGAGTCGTCGCAGCCATCCGACCTCCTCGGCATGTTCTCGCAGGCATCGGGGGGGAGCACCTTCTCCGATTCCTACGTGCTTCTCGACTTCATCCAGAGCGAGCGCATGGTGCAGGCGGTCGATGAAGCATTCGGCATGGCATCTGTCTTCGCGCCGCGCGGGATGGACTACTTCTACGGTATCGGCAGCGACCTGCCGATCGAGGACAAGCTCGAATATTGGCGTAGCATGATCTCCGTCAACTTCGATCATACGTCCGGCATCATGGAACTGCAGGTGAGAGCCTTCACGCCCGAGCAGTCGCAGAAGATCGCCGCATTTGTGATCGGCCAGAGCGAAAGGCTGATCAATGACCTTTCACTGTCGGCCCGCAACGAAGTCCTCAAGGTAGCGCAAGGCGAAGTGCGCATGGCCGAAGAGCGGCTGTCCAATGCTCGCATGGCCCTGAGGATCTACCGGGATTCGTCCCAGGAAGCCGACCCTGTCGAGGGCGCGAAGCTCGCCACCCAGCTGGTGGGTGGGCTCGAGGAGAGACTGGTCCAGTTGAAAACCGAACTCTCCACCGCGCTGACCCAGATGGGCGACGATACACCCCGCGTTCGCGTCATGCGTTCCCAAATCGCCAGCCTGGAAAAACAGATCGAGCAGGAAAGGCAGAGATTCGGAAGCGGCGTGACATCCGGCAAGGCGAACCGTACCTCCTCCACGCCGTTTACGGACGTTGCCGGCCGGATCCAGCAGTACGAAACACTCGAGACGGACCGGGAGTTTGCCGAACGCGCTTATACCTCGGCTCTTGCCGGACTGGAGAAGGCACGCGTCGAAGCCGACGCCAAGCAGCGATATCTTGCCGTCTTCATCCAGCCGACCCTCTCGGAGCTGGCCCAATACCCGACCCGCATCCTGAACTCGATTCTTGTGTTCCTGGCGGCCCTGCTCGCCTGGGGGGTTGCGGTGATGGCCTACTACAACATCCGCGACCGCAACTGAGGTTATTGCTAGCGGGCGGGCTCCGGCACATGGTTGCAGGTTACCGAGACCGCAGCGAGATGATCATTCTGGTGATATTGTGACTGCAAGCGCGATGGCCCACGACGTCGATCTGGCGGGGTTCCGCGTCTTTGCGTTCCATCTTCGGCGCTGGAAGCAGGCGATCATCCGCGCCTATTTTCCCGGGGCGGAGATCATCGCCCTTCCGCTTTACCTCTCCGGGAAGGATTTTGTCCGCGACTGGGCCGCCGAGATCAAGGGATCTGCCAGACCCGCCTTTCTCATCTGGGGCACCAATGTGCCGCCCGCCGCCCTCGAATTCGCGGACCGGAACTCGATCCCGGTCTATTACCTCGAGGATGGCTTCATCCGCTCGCTCGTTGCCCATGCCAGCAGCAGCGCCCCCTTGTCGCTGACCATTGATTCGCGCGCGCCGTATTTCGACAGCCGCAAGCCGTCTGATCTCGAACATCTGCTCGCCACCTACGACTTTGCCGGTGATCCGCAACTGATGGAACGGGCGCGCCGTGGCATCAATCTTCTGCTCTCCTCGCGGCTCAGCAAATACAACACCGCCGCTCCTGCTCCGGCTCCAGCTGCGCCTGCACGGCCGGACGGGCGCCGCATCCTGGTTGTCGGGCAGGTCGAGGACGACGCTTCGATCCGTCTTGGCTGTGATCATGCCGTCACCAATAATGACGTCGTCAGGATTGCGGCGCGGGAGAACGCCGGTCACGACATCCTCTACAAGCCCCATCCCGACGTACTGAACGGCGTCCGCAAACGCGGTTCGGATCCGGGCGACGTCGCGCAGCTTTGCACGGTCATAACCGACCCGATCCCATTGCCGGACCTCCTCGACCGGGTCGATCATGTCTATACGATCACGTCCCTTGGAGGTTTCGAAGCCTTGCTGCGCGGCATCCCCGTGACCGTACTGGGATGTCCTTTTTACGCTGGATGGGGCGTCACCGACGATCGACAGCCCAATACGAGACGCAATCGGGTGCTTTCGGTGGAGGAGGTCTTTGCCGGAGCCTATCTCCTCTACGCCCGCTACTTCAACTCCGTGACCGGCGAAGCGATCAGCTTCGAAGAGTGCCTCGAACTGGCCATGGGATGGAGACGGTCGGGCATGCCCGAAAGCCGGATAAAGCCGATCCCGACGCCGGCGATGCCGGGATTGGAACTCTCCGGTCCCTATGGAATTCTCGGCTGGCGGCGTCTGCTGACGGGTCCGCTTGCGGCTCTCATCGGCTTGATCGGCAGCAAAGCGGACGCTGCCGACTACCGGCGAAATCCGATCCTGTTCTTCCGCGAACTCTCCAACCCTGCGTTCCGGAAGCTGGGGCGTATCCTCTACCCGTTCGACTAGAGCAGGGGCATCCAATACCGCAGGCTGCATGCCGGGGCCGCGGCGATCATTGCGCCGGGTCGGCTGCCGTCAGCTTGCGGATTTCAAGCGCGAGCTGATCCTGGGTATAAGGCTTGCCAAGCCTCGCGACATCGAGGTCGACGCCCGGCGGCAGTTCGGAATAACCGGAGGCAATCAGGATGGGCAGCCCCGGCGCTATTTCGCGCGCCGCCTTGGCGAGCTCCGCTCCAGTCATTCCAGGCATGGAGTAATCGGTGATCATGAGGTCGAAGCTCCCGCTGTCGCCAAGACAGGCAAGCGCTTCCTTACCCGAATGAACCTCCACGACGTCATGACCAAGGTCGCTCAGCATGTCCGCCGAACTCATGGCGATCAGGACGTCATCATCGACAAGCAATATGCGTTTGGGACCCACCGGCCTACCCTCACTGCCCGGCGCGGCCAGGCTCTGCTTTTCCTCAGTCACTGCCGAACTTGCCACAGGTATCCAAAGTTCGGCCGTCGTGCCCTGACCAGGGGTGCTCGACAATTTCAGGTGACCCTTCAGTTGCAGCGCCAGCCCATGGATCATCGAAAGCCCGAGACCGGTTCCCTTACCCAGTTGCTTTGTGGAAAAGAAAGGCTCGATCGCCTTATCGAGCGTCTCCTTGTCCATTCCATGACCATTATCGGCAACCGAAAGCACGACATAGCGCCCGACTTCCAGCGCGTCGGAGTGAAACAGCTGTTCTGTTTCGCGCAGTTCGATCCTGATCGTGCCGCCGTCAGGCATGGCATCCCTGGCATTGACGGCGAGGTTGAGGAGCGCCAGTTCGACCTGGTTGCCATCCGCCGAAACCGGCGGAAGACAATCGGGAACAACCGTCTCGACCAGGATCGCTGATCCAACCGAGCGGCGCAGCAGGTCTTCCATACCTGCGACCAGCCCCGCCAGATCCACGGAACCAATCTGCAGGTCCTGACGCCGTGCAAAAGCCAGCAGCCTCTGGGTGAGCGAAGCACCCCGCTTGGCCCCCTGCATCGCGCCATCGATCAGACGCGCCGCCTTTGCGTCTCCGCCGACATGCTTGCGCAGGAGCTCGAGATTGCCCAGCACGGCCATCAGGAGGTTGTTGAAGTCGTGCGCCACGCCACCGGTGAGTTGCCCGATGGCTTCCATCTTCTGCGCCTGACGAAGCTGCTCCTCCGCGCGCTCGCGCTGGCTCACTTCCGCCATGACCAGGGCGTGCGCCTGCTCCAGTTCCCGCGTGCGCTCGAGCACCCTTTCCTCGAGGAGTTCATTGAGCTGCCGCTGATGTTCCGCAGCCTTCACGCGCTGGGTGATGTCTGCCGATACTCCGACCAGCTTTGTCGGCTTGCCGGATTGGCCCCTGTGAAGCCGCGCCCGCATCTCCACCCCGTGAGCGGAGCCGTCCGGCCAGACCGTGCGGCATTCGACGGAATAATCGGCCCCGGTGGTCATCGCCGCTTCGGCTGCCGCGCGCACGACTTGCAGGTCGCCGGGATGGATCGTGGCCAACAGATCGTCATAGGTGAAGGGATCATCCGCGCCGCGTCCGAAGATCCGTCTGCAGCTTGCCGACGTCGTGAGGCTGCCGGTGGCGAGATCGAGCTCCCAGGCACCCAAGCGGCCCGCGTCCAGCGCAGTCTGCAGGCGCCGCTCGCCTTCATCGAGCGCCTCCATGCGTAGCCGTGCCTCGTACTGCCGCCGCCGCCCGCGCAATGCCGCTCGGACGACACTGATGAAGGTGGTCGCATGAAAGGGGCGCTCCACGAAGGTGACGTTGCCCAGCACTTCCAGGAGGCGGGCGGCTGCAGGATTGCGTTCCGGACCACCGTCACGCGGGGTCAGGATGATGAAGGGCAAATCCGACCAGCTCGGCTGGCCGTTGATCCAGGACGACAACGGGCGCAGATCCGTCGACCGCAGCGCTTCCTCCGTGATGACGGCGAAGGCAATGTCGTCGGCCAGTCTGTCGACAAACATGCCAAGGTCTGCCGCAACACTGGGGGCTATCCCGGCTTCGCGCAGGAGCGAAGCAGCGATCTGCGCGTCCCGTCCGAGCGGCGCGTGAATAAGACCGATGGTTTCACGATCAGGAATGGCGGCCGTCCTCGTCAGAGCTTGGCAACGATGGCTGTTGATCACCGACCAAGGTCGGCACCCCAGACAAGATACCCTGAAAACCGTCAAGCGGCTGGCCCAACGTCACCCCATCGTGGCCGATCTGAAGCTCGCGAATGGTCTTCTCGTGAGGGCCCGTCCGCTTCTTGATGACGGATATGGCGCGGCGCACCCTGCCGAGAGCCTCGAAATAGCGAAGCAGGATCACGTTGTCGGCGATGTATGTCACATCTACAGGCGAGGCCATGCCACCCACCAACCCGTGTTGTGTCACGGTCAGGAAGGTATTTGCACCCTGGCGATTGAGGTACTGCAGAAGTTCATGCATGTGCAGGATCAGCGCATTTTCTTCCGGCATCGACGCCTGGTAGCCGTTGATGCTGTCAATGACCACCGTCTTGGCATCGTAGCTGGAAACCTTGTCGCGCACGCGCTGGGCGAATTCGCCCGGGGAAAGTTCGGCCGCATCCAGCTGCTCGATAAAGACGAGGCCCTCGTCGCGCATCCGTTCGAGATCGAGGCCCATCGCCTTGGTGCGAGAAAACAGGAGGCCGAGGTCTTCGTCGAAGATGAAAGCTGCGGCTTTCTCGCCCCGCTTGATTGCCGCATCGACGAACTGCAGAGCCAGGAGGCTCTTGCCGGTTCCAGCCGGCCCGATCAGCAGCGTGCTTGAGCCGCGCTGGACGCCTCCGCCGAGCAGTTCGTCGAACTCGCGGATGCCGCTAGTCAGCGTCGTCCGTTCAAATGGGGTCCTGTGCTCGATAGCCCGCAGCCGCGGGAAGACGGCGACCCCGCCCGTCCTGATCACGAAATCATGATAACCGCCGCGGAACGCTTGACCGCGATACTTCACAACCCGAAGGCGGCGACGTTCCGAGCCGTAATCAGGAGCGAGTTGCTCAAGGTGGATCACACCGTGAACGACGCTGTGCACCGTCTTGTCGAGAGTGTCCGATGTCATGTCATCGAGGAGCAGTACGGTTGCATCCGAGCGGGAGAAGAAGTGCTTCAGTCCGAGGATCTGCCGGCGGTATCTCAAGGAACTCTGCGCCAGAAGCCTTATCTCGGACAGACTGTCGATCACCACCCGTTGCGGCCTGACGCGAGCGAACGCCTCGAATATCAGCTTCGTGGTCTCGCCCAATTCCAGCTCGGACGAATAAAGAAGGCTCTGCTGCTGGTCGGCGTCAAGGCGGCTTTCGGGTGGGACAAGCTCGAAGATCTCGATCTCCTTGCCGATCTCCATGCCATGCGACGCGGCACTTTCTCGCAGTTCCTCCTCGGTTTCGGACAGGCTTATATAAAGGCACCGCTCCTTGAGCGCCGCACCCTCGCGCAGATATTGCAACGCGATCGTCGTCTTGCCCGTGCCCGGCGAACCCTCAAGAAGAAATACGTGGCCGCGTGAGAGACCACCAGATAATACATCGTCAAGACCGTCCACTCCGGTCCTGGCTTTGTTGTTCACAACTTCGGTCATACTGCCTCCTGAACCGGCAGGATAAACTAGGGCAGATATCTTCCGTTGCAAGCGGGCACCGATTGTTGCCGCCGGCTGGAATAGTCTCCTGCCTGCAGCAGACCGGGGGTCCCGGAGCCTGGCCGCCTTGCGCCGGACAGACACAAGAGAGCGCCCGGCTTGCAGCGGCGGCCTTGGGCCGCCAGAGGGGCTGATGGATAACGGCGGCAGTCAGGGCTGACGTTCGAGAGCCGCGGTCGATGGGTATACTGCCTGATCATAGTCCGCGAGAACGAGATCGATCGCGGCAATCAGGATGTCTTCGACGGAGCTTACTGAAACCCGTCGCGCATCCAACTGCGGGAGGTACTGACGCGCGAGGGTTTCCGGTACAGCCCTTCCCTCCAGCACCGCAAACAGCGTATCGACGGCCGCACGCGCTTGCGGCCGGTTCCAGTAGTAGCGGATCCGGTCGCTATAGCTGTAGTGACGCTGCCGCCGCAGCGATGTCTCATCTCCGTGGTAGTGGCCGCTCCAGTCCTTTGGATCGGCTACCATCAGGGCTTCCATGCCATGCATCAAGGGACGCTGTCCGTAGCCGGGGACGAGTTCGCTCGCGATCATGTCCAGCGCGTACAGTGCTTCCCGGTAAGCGAATGTCAGGCCGGGCCCGACCTTGAGGATCGGAAACCCGTCGCGGACAAGTTCCCCCAGCGCCCTGCCCGACTGGTAGTCGGTGGAATGCGCCTCAAAGACGATTTGGGGAAACGCGTCCAGAACGCGGCTGAGTTGCACCGCCCGCGCCGGTTCATATTCGATCACGTTGTCACTGCCGAACTCCACGCCTGGCTGGACAACGAAGGCAATCACCCTGTCGAAAACATGGCCCAACCCCGCCGCTTCGAAAACCTCCCGATGGACCGAGATGGTCCTGCGCGCGGCTTGCGGCGTGGTCGGTTCGACGCTGTCCAGCACGTGGTCGGCGCCCCCGGGAACCGGCACTTCGGTCCCCAGTATGTAGACCGGGTCCGGCAGGCCCATGGTTCGCACGGTGTCTTCCGCGACCCGGCAAAGGGCTGCGGCGCGTTCGGCAATCGTGTGGTCGTCGAGAGGCTGAGGCTCGCCCCCGCAGGCCATGGACGTATCCAGGTGAAGCTTGGTGAACCCCGCCGAGACATAGGCCTTCATCATGTCCTTGGCCTTGGCGAGCGCGACATCGGCCGGCTCCTGCCGCCAGGGGTTGGGGCCAAGATGATCGCCACCAAAGATCACCCTGTCGCGGTCGAGCCCCTCCTCCGACGCGATCCGTTCCACGAGATCGACGAAGTCCCGTGGCGTCATCCCCGTATAGCCACCGAGGTGGTTCACCTGATTGCAGGTTGCCTCGATGAGCACCGGCTGTCCGGTTTTTCTGGCGCGTCGCAGGGCAGCCCGCAAGACCGTCGGATGGGCTGAGCAGACGGACGTGATGCCGAACGGGCGGCCTTCCCGGCGGGCAGCGGCGAAACCCAGGAGATAATCACTCATCGTGTCGTCTCCGATGTGATGCGATCGATAAATTCGTCCAGTTCGGCGAAGCTCGAGGTGCCCTCCATGGGCCCCTGCCGCGTCACGGTGAGCGCCCCTGCCGCATTGGCGTAGCGCAGCGCCTCCACGGGAACAAGCCCGTTCCGCCGACAGGTCAGGTAGGTCGCGCCGAAGCAGTCTCCCGCGCCCGTCGGATCGACCTCCTCGACGCCGAATGCGGGAGAGTCCACCCGGCCGTAATGGCGGCTGTAGTGGGAAGACCCTTGCTTACCCCGCTTGAGGGCCAGTTCGCCGATGCCTCGCGACAGGAGTGCCTCGATCGCCCTCTCCTCGTCGGCGACACCGGCCGCCACCAGAAGTTCGTCACCGGAGGGTAGCAGGAGGTCCGTGATGTCCAGCATGTTCTGGAAATGCCTCGCGACGTCATCGTTTCCCGCCATCAGTTCCTTGCGGACGTTCGGGTCGAACGAAACCGAGCCGCCCCTGCCCTTCACCTGATCCACAGCGGTGACAATGGCGGCGGCGATCCCCGGGATGGCGAAGGCAGACCCCATCACATGCACGTGCCCGGCCCGCGAAACAAGATCCTGCGCCCGCTCGGTCATGGTCGTCTGCCCGGTCGCGGACCGGGTGATGTTGAAGACGAAGTCGCGCGAGCCGTCAGGCCTGTACCGCACGAAGGCACTTCCAGTCGGAAAGTCGGAAAGAACGGCGATCGCGGACACATCAACACCATCGGCGGCAAGACGGTCGACATTCAGCCGGCCGAAATCATCGTCACCCACTGCAGATATGATACCGCACGCTCCCCCGAGCCTGGCAACCTGGTCGATGAATATCGCCGGCGCCCCGCTCGGAAAGGGGCCCACCAAAGGCTGGGGTTGGAGAAAACCCATGCCGGCTGTGGTTGCCATGACCTCCACAAGCACTTCGCCGATGGTGATCGTGGGCCCAAGCGCGGCACCTGCCACAAGAGCTTCTCTCTGCATTCACGCCTCCCAAAGCGACCGCCTTTCGGCATCTTCCAGACACCGCATTATCGACATCCACCCCAAACGAATACTAGCTATATTTAACGCGTGTCAACTTGTGGAGAGCGCTGATCTTCCGTGCAAGAATGGGGCCATGCGGGCCAACGTTGTCCCTTAATTTCTATGATGAATGCCGGGCGGGGCGTTTCTCATGCGGTTCTTCATCAAATGCCGCGGCCGCAACGGACCGACGCGGTTGACAAGCAGCGGAATAAGCCGGATAAAACTTTACGCATGTAATTTCTATGCGTGGATACTTGTCAAGGGAGGAAAATCATGACGAACTATGCCAAGCTATTGATCTCGTCAGCCGCAGGTGCAGGCCTTTTGGCTGGCGTGGCGCAGGCCGAGGAAATCACCGTGGCGACCGTCAACAACGGCGACATGATCATCATGCAGAAGCTGTCCGGCGCCTGGGAAAAGGAGACCGGCCACAAGATCAACTGGGTCGTGCTGGAAGAGAACGTGCTGCGCGAGCGCGTCACCACGGACATCGCCGCAAAGGGCGGCCAGTTCGACATCATGACCATTGGCGGCTATGAGGCGCCGATCTGGGGCAAGCAGAACTGGCTGGTTCCGCTTGACGATCTGGGCGATGACTACGATTACGATGACCTGCTCGACCCCATCAAGGCAGGGCTGACCGTCGACGGCAAACTTTACGCCGTTCCGTTCTACACCGAAAGTTCATTCACCCTTTACCGCAAGGATCTGTTCGAAGCCGCCGGCCTGACAATGCCCGACGAACCGACCTACGATCAGATCAAGGAATTCGCCGAGAAGCTCACCGACAAGTCCAAGGAGCAGTACGGCATCTGCCTGCGCGGCAAGCCGGGCTGGGGCGAGAACATGGCCTTCCTCGGCACGATGATCAACACCTATGGCGGCCGCTGGTTCGACATGGACTGGAAACCGCAGCTCGACTCCGACGCCTGGAAGAAGGCGGTCACCGACTATGTCCATCTGCTGAACGAATACGGCCCCCCCGGCGCGACGGCCAACGGGTTCAACGAGAACCAAACCCTTTTCGCCTCCGGCCGGTGCGCGATGTGGATCGATGCGACTTCGGCAGCGGGCCGCGTTTATGATCCAAAGCAGAGCCAGGGGGCGGACAAGATCGCCTTTACGCGGTCGCCGACCGAGGTCACTCCCAACGGCTCAAGCTGGTCCTGGTCCTGGGATCTCGCCATTCCCGCAACCTCCCAGAAGGTCGACGTCGCCAAGTCGTTCATCAAATGGGCGACCTCCAAGGAATACGTGAAGATGGTCGGCGAATCGGAAGGCTGGGTTGCCGTTCCTCCCGGTACGCGCAAGTCCACCTACGAACTCGCAGAATATCAGAAGGCTGCTCCCTTCGCGAAAACGGTTCTCGACGCAATCATGTCGGCTGACCCGTCGAACCCGACCAAGGATCCCGTGCCTTACACCGGCGTTCAGTTAGTCGCTATTCCCGAGTTCCAGGCACTGGGTACTTTCGTGGGCCAGCAGATCAGTTCGGCACTTGCCGGGCAGCAGACGGTCGAGGCGGCGCTTTCCGCATCGCAGACCTACATCACGCGCGACATGACCCGCGCTGGATACATCAAGTAATAGTCTGCGGCAAAGCGAACCAGCACAGCCCGACGTCCGCGCCGGGCTGTGCGTCACCGGACGACAAGTGCATAGGCGCGGAACCCCCCGGCTCCCGCACAGGAGAAGACCATCATGAGACTGAAGGACAAGATCGCGCTCATCACCGGCGGAGCCCGCGGTATCGGCCTCGGCTTTGCCGAGGCTTTCGCCGCCGAGGGGGCCAGAGTGATCATCGCCGACATCAATGTCGAACGGGCCACCGAAGCGGCCGCGTCGATCGGCGATTCCGTGAGTGCAATGCGGCTCGACGTCACCGACCTGTCGAGCATCGAAGCCGTCGTCCGCCAAGTCGATGAAGAATTCGGCGGCATCGACATTCTCGTCAACAATGCAGCGATCTTCGACATGGCACCGATCAACGAGATTACAGAGGACAGCTATCAGCGCGTCTTCGACGTCAATCTCAAGGGGCCGCTGATCATGATGAAGGCCGTGTCGAACGTCATGATCGCGCGCAAGCGCGGCGGCAAGATCATCAACATGGCCAGCCAGGCCGGCCGCCGCGGCGAAGCGCTGGTGACACTCTATTGCGCCTCCAAGGCGGCAATCATTTCAGCCACGCAATCGGCCGCGCTTGCTCTCATCCGCCACGGCATCCGGGTGAATGCCATCGCCCCCGGGGTGGTGGACGGCGAGCACTGGGACGTGGTCGACGCCAAGTTCGCAGAGTGGGAGGGTCTCAAGCCCGGAGAGAAGAAGGCCCAGGTCGCCAAGTCCGTTCCAATCGGACGCTTCGCGACCCCCGACGACATCAAGGGCCTGGCGGTCTTCCTCGCGTCCTCCGACAGTGACTACATCCTTGCACAGACCTACAATGTCGACGGCGGCAACTGGATGAGCTGAGGCAACCACAATGAAAGCGATCCACTTCACCGCGAAAGGCCGCGCTTCACTGGCGGAGTTGCCGCTGGACCCGCTCCTCCCCGGGCACGCGCGGATCCGGGTCAAGGCGTCAGGCCTTTGCCATACCGACATAGACGTGCTGCATGCACGGTATGGCGACGGCGCATTTCCGGTTGTTCCCGGCCATGAATACGCCGGTGAGGTGGTGGAAGTCGCAGATGACGTCGTCAACGTCCGTCCCGGCAGCCGGGTCGTCGTGGATCCCAACCTACCGTGCGGCCATTGCCGCTCGTGCCGCAAGGGGCTGACCAACCTCTGCCTAGACCTCAAGGCCTACGGCGTCACGCATAACGGCGGCTTTGCCGAATTCAGTACCGTCAAGGCGAACCATCTGCACGACATCGGCGAGATGTCCTACGATCTTGCAGCGCTTTCGGAACCACTTGCATGTGTCCTGAACGGCATCGGGTCGGCAAACCCCGAACCTTCGCGAGGCGTGCCCAGTCATGCACTCGTCTTCGGCGCGGGACCGATCGGGCTGCTGCTCGGACTCTCGTTACAGGCAAGGGGCTTTGAGACGGTTACTGTTTCGGATGTCAACGAGGAGCGGCTTGCCTTTGCTTCGGGGCTCGGGCTCCGGACCGAGCGGGCGGGATCGGACAGTCTCGCCGCGCGTCGGCGGGATTTCGACGTCGTAGCGGACGCGACCGGGGTTGCCGTCGTCGTTGAGGGCATGATCGATTTCGTCGCCGACGGCGGTACAGCCATGATTTTCGGGGTGTGCGCGCCCGACGTCCATGTCGCCATCTCGCCATTCACGCTTTTCCGACGCCAGATCAAGCTTGCAGGCTCGCATTCGCTGAACCGCAACATACCCCAGGCGATCGAACTGATTGCCAAGGACCAGGAGCGGATGTCGAAGCTCGTCACGCACAGACTGCCCCTGGAGGAGATGGCACCATACTTCCTCGCAAAACCAACCGATCCTGCAACGATGAAGGTGCAGTACGTCGATGGATAACCTCCATCCTGCATCTGCGGCGCTCAAGCTGCCTTTCCACGGCGAGGCTGAACGACTAAGACGTTTCAGCCATCGTCGGAGGAGCCGGTTGCTTGGTTAAGACGATCCGAACGATGGAGGATTTTTCGGAGTTCGTCGGGCTCTCGCGGCCGACGGTTTCCAAGTATTTCAACGATCCCACATCGGTGCGGAAGAAGACGCGCGAGGCCATCGAGGGAGCGCTCAAGAAGTCCGGCTTTCGCCCCAACATGCTGGCTGTCAACCTCAACCGGCGCCGCAGCAACATCCTCGGTATCGTCATACCGAACTCGCTGGACCCCTTCTTCATGGCGTTGACCCGCCAGATCGCGATGATTGCCCAGGAGGCGGGTTTCCTGGCCTTCGTGCTCTCGTCGGACGGTCGCCCGGAGATCGAAGAAGAGGCGATCAAGACCTTCCGGTCGATGAATGTTGCGGGCGCGATCGTCGCGCCGATTGGGCGCAAGGGGAGCAACTCGTCCCTCGAACAGCTGGGTAAGGACATACCGCTCGTCTACGTCGACACACCGCTCGACGATGAAGCCGCCTATGTGGGAACGGACAACCGCCAGAGCTTCGGGCTCATCGTGGATTACCTCTGCAGGTCGGGCGAGCCGCCCTGCTTCTTCGGCATGCCGGACGTTAACGTCAATGCGAGCGAACGGCGGCAGTCCTATATCGAGGCTATGGAGAAGCTGAAGCTCACCCCCGAGATCATCAGGCTCAACGAGGTTGCCACGTGGGATTTCGAACGTTTTGCCTTCGAGGAAGCAAGCCGCATCCTCGACAATCAGGCAAACCTGCCGACCAGGACGATCGTTTGCGCCAACGACCGTCTCGCCTTCGGCGTGATCGCCGCAGCATGGCAGAAGGGGCTTCGGGTGGGGCATGGTTCGGGATGCGACCTGCGCGTCGCTGGCCACGACGACCATCCACTGTCGCAATATGCATGCCCGCCAATCACCACCGTCACGCAGAACTACAACGAGATCGGCCGGCTGGCGATCGGCCTCCTCCTCAAGAAGCTCGGTGAAACAGACGGCGTGAACGACATCCGGCTCAGTCATGAGCAGATCCTCTTGAAGTCGGAACTCATGCTCAGGGCATCTGCCTGACGGCAATCAGCCGTCAGGCTTTCCAATGGCGGTAAATGGGGCGGAGCTTCCTGCCGCCAGGATCGCGCACATGGGCAAGCGCGGCGACAAGCCAAAACCGATGCTCCCGAACAACTCGGATCAAGAACCGGCGAGCGGCAGCTATCAAGCGAGTTGTGGTGTGGTTGCGGTGCCCGACAAACGATCTAAATCCGGATCCGTCGATAATCTCATGGAGTAGCTGCGAGATAAACGGAACAATCAGGATACACAAACAGCTGTTGCTTTCAGTTCCAACCCGACGAGCATACCATTTCCCGGGGTGACCCAGGTATCGCGGCAGTGCTAGGCCTTTCATCTGACGTGGCGTGGAGCACATCATGATACCGCTCGGTGCCAAGGAGGCCACTCCAAGGCGGCGTGCCGGTTGTTCATCGGATCTAGGAAAGAGAGACTGGAGCGTCATGATGAGAAGCCCTGCTGCGCTCGAAGTGGAAGGCCTGTCGGCCCGCTACGGCGACAGACAGGTTCTGCGAGCCGTCGATCTTTCTATCGAGCCAGGAGAAATCTTCGGGCTGCTCGGACCCAACGGCGCGGGGAAAACCAGCCTGGTTCGCGCGATTTGCGGTCGCCTGCCTCCGACGGCCGGAAGCGTCACGATCGCAGGAAGGCTCAACAGCCGGAGCGCCGCACCATCGATCGGTCTCGCGCCCCAGGAGATCGCGCTCTATCCGAGCCTGACCATTCGCGAGAACCTTGAGGTCTTTGGCCGATTGTCCGGCCTTACCAGGAAAGAGACGAGCGTTGCTATTGCAGACGCTTGCGAGGCCGCTCATCTCGTCGAACGGTTAAACGAGCGGGTGGATCATTTGTCCGGAGGCTGGAAGCGGCGCGTCAACATCGTCGCCGCCATCCTGCATCGTCCCGCACTGCTTATCCTGGATGAGCCGACCGTCGGTGTGGATGTCGATGCGCGCGATGCACTTAACCTCCTCATCCAGAACCTGAGCGGCAGAGGCATGGGTGTCTTGCTAATCACCCACGATCTCGACCAGGCGGAACTCCTGTGCACCAGGGTGGGCTTCATGCGGAACGGCGTTCTTGCGCCGCAGGGACGGCCGAGCGAACTGCTGAACGATGCTTTTGGGGCAGACGCCGAGCTTGTCATCAATTTTTCCCGGGCGCTGTCAGCCGATCATGTCGCGGCGCTGCGGCAAAGAGGGTTCACGGACGTGAGCGGCGGGCAGAGCTGGCAGCTGATCGGAGGCCGTCCCCTCGGCCATCTCGCAGCGGATCTGGAACGGGCAGGCATCATCCCCAGCGAGATGCATTACCGCCGCCCCGGTCTCGGCAGTCTTTTCCACCGGCTGATGATCCAGCAGGAAGCAACCCGAGAGGACGCAGCGTGATCGTCTCAATGCTTCGTGTCATGACGCTCAGCCTCATCCGCGACCGGGGGGCCCTGGTTCTCGCGTTCATCCTGCCGCCTGCGATATTCGTGATCTTCGCGGCCATCTTCTCGGCCACGGCGAAAGACGAGCCTCCGCTGAAAGTCGCCTTCGGCACCGCGGGAGGGAGTGAGGTCTGGGACCGGTTTGAAACGGTCTTGCGCAACGAGCCCTCCTTACGTGTCCTTCCCGATACAGAAAACAATCAGGCGGACGTCGGCCGACAGGTCGAGCGCGGACTTGCGGATGTGGGCCTTTTCGCGAAAGGCGATCTGGACTCCAGCGAGACGGCGCCCCTCGTGGTTCTCGCGGACCCAAGCAAGCCGCTTGCGGGCGTTATCCTGACAGGACAGATCCAGAAGCTCATCGCCGGCCAAATGCCGGATGTCGCGCTTTCTCGTACGATCCCGTCAGTCGAGAAGCTGATCGGCGGATTCACCCCAGAGCAGTCGGCGCGGCTGGCGATGACGATCGAGGAGTTGAAGCGCGGCGCAGCGGAGCAGGGTTCAGGGGACGGTCCGGGGTTGGTGCAGACAGCCTCGGTCGGTCCGCCTACGAACGGGAACGCGATCGTGACTTATTATGCCGGCGCCGTAGCCATCCTCTTCCTGTTGTTCTCGGCCATGCAAAGTGCGGCCATACTCATCGACGAGCGCAGTTCAGGCATTCTGGATCGCATCGCTATCGCGCCCGCCGGACCCGAGGTGGTCATCTACGGCAAGTTCCTGTTTCTCACAGCACAAGGCGTGATCCAGGTGGGACTGGTCTTTGCTACCGCGGCGATCGTCTATGACGTCCAAGTGATCGGCCAGCTGGGGTTGTGGCTGCTCATCACGCTTGCGGCAGCAATGGCGGCTTCGGGGCTCGCGCTTGCCGTTGCGGCGACCTGCACGACCAAGCAGCAAGCTCAAACAATCTCCACATTTATCGTGCTTGTCTGTTCGGCCCTCGGCGGTTCGATGGTGCCGCGCTTCATGATGCCTCTTTGGCTGCAGGACGTCGGACGTTTTACGCCGAACGCCTGGGTCATCGAAGCCTATCACGGGGTTCTGTGGCGAGGTGAACCATTGCCGGAACTGCTGCCGGAACTAGGTAGTCTACTCGCGTTGGCTGCAGTCTGCACCGCATATGCAGTCTCCGTTTCTCGACGAAGGCTGCGGCTCTAGGGGAAGTTGGCATGGCAAGCGTGACAATGGATGATACGAGATTGCGCGGCGACACGGCGGTGAGCCTGTTTCTCGCCGCGATGATCGTGCTCGCCTGGCTTTGCGTCCACTTCGCCAGCATCTTCTTCATAAACTGGAACGTGCCCGGGCGCATTGTCTGGGCACCCGTCGTCATCGCCGTCCAATGCTGGCTGAGCGTCGGTTTGTTCATCATCGCGCATGACACCATGCACGGGTCGCTCGCGCCTGAGTATCCCCGGCTCAACCGGGCGATCGGCAGGTTCTGCGTCTTCATCTATGCAGGTTTTTCCTACGATAAGCTCTTTGCCAGCCACCACGCCCATCACCGTTACGCCGGTACAGCAGACGACCCGGATTTCGATGAGAACCACCCGACCAGCTTCTGGCCCTGGTACCTGACGTTCTTCCGGCGCTATTTCGGCTGGCGCGAGTTCGGGATCCTGACGATCGCGGTCCTCGCCTATCTCATCATCCTGCGCGAGCGCTTCCCCACAATGCTGGTCTTCTGGGCGCTTCCGGCAATCCTTTCGTCGATCCAGCTCTTCTATTTCGGTACCTTCCTGCCCCACCGGGCCGAGGAAATGCCATTCACCGATCGCCATCGGGCGCGCAGCAGTGATTTTTCTCCCCTCATGTCTTTGCTGACGTGCTTCCACTTCGGCTATCATCATGAACATCATGACCGGCCGGGGGTGCCGTGGTGGAGGCTGCCCGCGCAGCGTGAGGCCGCGCTACGCGCCGAAGCAAGCTGAGGTTATCCATGGAAAGCCTGTTCCCTTACCTCGTCCCGACCCTTCTCGTCATCGGCACCGTTGTCTTCATGGAGTGGTTTGCGGCGTGGTCGCACGAGCACATCATGCATGGCTGGGGATGGCGTTGGCACAAATCCCACCACGAGCCCCATGACGAGACGCTGGAGAAGAACGATCTCTACGCCGTCATCTTCGCCGTTTTTGCAGTCGCTTTGTTCTGGATCGGCTCAAACTGGTTCTGGCCGGTGTGGTGGATTGCCGTCGGCATCTCGGTTTACGGCGTATTGTACTTCTTCATGCATGACGGGCTGGTTCATCAAAGATGGCCCTTCAGGTACATCCCGCGCACGGGTTACCTGAAGCGGGTCTACCAAGCGCATCGCCTGCATCATGCCGTCCAGGGCCGTGACGGCTGCGTCTCCTTCGGCTTCGTCTACGCGGAGCCGGTCGACAAGCTGGTCAGGCAGCTTCAGGAGAACAAGCGCCAGATCGGTCCGGACCTGTTGAAGGACGATACCCGACGTACCGCCGCCGAGTGATCAGGGACGCTGCCACAGACCGGTTCGCGGGGCGGAAGGCGTGACGACGCGCGTGCGTGCAACATCGCCGAGAGCCAGAGCGAGCAAAGCCGATTTCTCCGCCCTGGAGGTCGAGATTCGGCGGTCCCAGGCCGCTGGCCCTGCCACCCGCATCTTGCTGCCGATGGCGCGATAGACACGCCGCGCCGTCGCAATGGCCCAGGCAGATCTCGCCGGCAGGGAGGAAAGCCCGACATAGGCGGAGGCATAATAGCTCTCTGCCAGGTCGAGAAGCTCCAACGCCGCCGCATGAAGCGCTTCCCGCTGGGTCAGGTCCTCGGGATCCGGCGCCACGATGCCATGACGTGCGAGCAGCTCCGCAGGAAGGTAGATCCTTCCCGCCCGCGCGTCGTCCACCACATCTCGGGCAATGTTCGTGAGCTGGAAAGCCAGTCCCAGATCAGACGCCCGATCAAGCGTCTGCGGGTCCCTTACGCCCATGATCATCGCCATCATCACGCCCACCACGCCGGCGACGTGATAGCAGTAATCCAAGGTCTCGGAGATCGAGGCGTAGCTCCGGTTGCTCACGTCCATCTCAAACCCCGCGAGCAGTTCCTCCGGGTGTCGCGCCGGGATCTGGTGGCGCTCGACAACCCGGCGAAGAGCTTCGAACACGGGATCATCAACGCGCTCGCCTCGCAATGCCGCCGCCGTTTGATGCCGCAGAAGGTTCAGGCGTTGCTGCTGCCCCTGGCGGAAATCTTCCTGCTGTGCGTGGCCAAGCGTTTGTCCGTCAATGACATCGTCGCAATGGCGGCACCAGGCATAGAGCATGATGGCATCATGACGGGTCTGGCGGTCAAACAGCCGGGCCGCCGCAGCAAAACTCTGTGACCCGTGAGCGATGGCAGCCTCGCTGGTGGCGATGACGGCATCGTTCATGGC
>JAEYTV010000294.1 GCA_023433855.1 Pseudomonadota bacterium
CAATATTCCCGATCCGAAGTGGCCCGGTGGCGCCCATGTCGCGGTGCAGTTCGTGCTCAATTACGAGGAGGGCGGTGAAAGTTGCATCCTCGATGGCGACCCGGCGTCGGAAAACCTGCTATCGGAAATCGTCGGGGCCGCAGCATGGCCGGGCCAGCGCAACCTCAACATGGAATCGATCTATGAATACGGCTCGCGCGCCGGCTTCTGGCGGCTGCATCGGCAGTTTACCGGGCTCGGCGTCCCGGTCACTGTCTATGGCGTAACGCTTGCCATGGCCCGCAATCCCGAAGCGGTCGCTGCGATGAAGGAGGCCGGCTGGGAGATCGCCAGCCACGGCTATCGCTGGCTCGAATACAAGGATTTTTCCGAGGACGTTGAGCGCCAGCATATCCTGGACGCCGTGCGGCTGCATACGGAGGTGACCGGCGAGCGGCCCTACGGAATGTATCAGGGCAAGCCTTCCAGTAACACGCTGAGGCTCGTCATGGAGGAGGGAGGCTTCCTGTATTCGTCCGACAGCTACGCGGACGACCTGCCATACTGGGTGCCGGGGGTGGACCGCAAACCGTTCCTGATCATCCCCTATACGCTGGAGACCAACGACATGCGGTTTGCAACCCCGCAGGGCTTCAACAGCGGCGACCAGTTCTTCAGCTATCTCAAGGATGCGTTCGACACCCTTTACCGCGAAGGCCAGGAAGGTGCGCCGAAGATGATGTCGGTCGGTCTCCATTGCCGGCTTGTCGGCCGTCCAGGTCGGGCGGCAGCACTTCGCCGCTTCATGGAATATGTGCTGTCGCACGACAAGGTGTGGATACCCCGCCGTATCGAGATCGCCAACCACTGGCACCAGCATCACAAGCCTGCGGGTGACGTTTGAGCGCGCGCCGGGATTTCGTTGAAAGGTTCGGCGGTGTTTTCGAGCATTCGCCGTTCATCGCGGAGCGCGCCTATGATGCGGGCCTCGTTCTGGTGCCCCTGACGGCGCGGAGCGTGCATGCGGCGTTCGTGTCGGTCTTTCGCAAGGCAAGCGACGAGGAAAAGCTCGCCGTCCTCCGTGCCCATCCCGATCTCGCGGGAAAACTGGCGATCGCCGGCGAACTCACCGAGGACAGCATGAAGGAGCAGGCGGGCGCCGGGCTCGACCGCCTGAGCGCGGCCGAACATGCCCGCTTCACGACCCTCAACTCCGCCTATGTCGAGAAGTTCGGCTTTCCCTTCATCATCGCGGTGAAGGGGCTCGGCAAGGACGACATTCTCGCCGCCTTCGAGGCCCGCATCGGCAACAGCGCCGGGGAGGAATTCGAAACCGCCTGCGCCCAGGTGGAGCGGATCGCCGCCCTTCGCCTCTCCGCCCTCCTGCCGGAAGGATGAGCGCTTTGCCGAACGGGCCGCTGGCCCTATACTGACCGGCATGTCGAGGCAAGGACGATGAGACCGTCAGAAGTACTGGAGAAGAACCGGGAAGCGATCCGCGAAGCGACGAAGCGCTTCAACGCGGCGAACCCGCGCGTCTTCGGGTCCGTGGCGCGGGGAGAGGACAAGGAGGGCAGCGATCTGGACATTCTGGTCGATGCGCTTCCGGGCATGACCCTGTTCGACGTCGGTGGCCTCCAGCATGAACTCGAGCAACTCTCCGGGGGCGTGAAGGTGGACGTGGCCACTCCCGGCGCGTTGCGCGAGGGGATGCGCGATCGTGTGCTTGCGGAAGCGAAAGCGATATGAGCGACAATCGCCTGATCGAATGGCTTGGACAGATGAAGGAAGCGGCGCTCAAGGCCAGCGCGTTTCTTTCCGACATGTCCTACGATGCATTCGCGTCCGACGAGCGAACGCAGATGGCCGTCGCCATGACGCTCGTCCTCATCGGCGATGCGGCCACGAGGATCATGCAGCATCATCCTGAATTCCCCCTGGAACATCCCGAAATACCGTGGAACAGGATCAAGGGAATGCGCAATGTTGTTGCGCATGACTATTCTGGGCTGGATCTGCCGGTCGTCTTCGATACCGTCCGGAAGGCTCTGCCGGACCTCGTTTTACACCTCGACGCCCTCCGCCACTGGGGTCCGCAAGGC
Organism: Pseudomonadota bacterium; assembly: GCA_023433855.1. Classification (GTDB taxonomy): domain Bacteria; phylum Pseudomonadota; class Alphaproteobacteria; order Rhizobiales; family Rhizobiaceae; genus Neorhizobium. The sequence continues at coordinate 2,082 of JAEYTV010000294.1, forward strand.
GAATGACCATGCCTATTGAACTGCCGATACATCCCCTCACCAGGACCGCCTTTGCGCCCTTCGGCGACGTCATCGAGGCCGATCCGGCGAGCGTCCGCCTCATCAATGGCGGGACCACGGAACGCTTCCACCGGCTCTCGACGGTCGAGACGGAAGGCGAGGGGGCGATCATCAGCCTCTTCCGGGGCCAGCCGCGGCGGTTTCCCTATGCGATCACCATGATGGAGCGGCATCCGCTCGGCAGCCAGAGCTTCTCGCCGCTCTCGGGGAGGCCCTTCCTCGTCGCCGTCGCGGAGGATCTCGTCGGCAGGCCGGGCGAGCCGCAGGTCTTCCTCGTGCCCGGCGACCAGGGGATCAACTACCGCCGGAACGTCTGGCATCATCCGCTGATGGTGGTCGGCGCCCCGAGCGACTTCCTGGTCGTCGACCGCGACCGGCCGGAGGACAACCTGGAAGAATTCTCCTACGACACGCCCTACATGATCCGGGAGCCCCGCCCATGACAGGTCTCACCACCCATGTCCTCGATACGTCCCGCGGCAAGCCCGCCGAAGGGCTGAGGATCGATCTTTATCGGCTCGGCGGTCAAAGCCGCGAAAAGATCGCGTCGGTCACCACCAATTCCGACGGCCGTGTCGACGGCGGTCCAATCCTGGCTGGCGAGACCTTCCTGGCGGGGGAATACGAGCTTGTCTTCCACGCCGGCGATTATCTGCGCGCTTGCGGCGTTGCCCTGCCGGAGCCGGCCTTCCTCGACGTCATACCGATCCGCTTCGGGATAGCCGACACCACCGCCCATTATCACGTTCCACTGCTCCTTTCCCCCTACGGATATTCCACCTATCGAGGAAGCTGATGCGTTTTGCCGCCATCGCCGATGTCCACGGGAACTGCGTGGCGTTGCAGGCCGTGCTCGACGACATAAGGGCGCTCGGCATCCGCGATGTCGTCAATCTCGGGGACTGTTTCAGCGGGCCGCTGGAGGCCGCGCGGACAGCCGACCTTCTGCTGCTCCTCGACATGCAGGCCAGCAGAACAGTGCGCGGCAACCACGATCGGCACCTGCTTGAAACCCCGGTCGAAGCACTCGGCCCGTCCGACGCCCATGCCCACGAGCAGCTTGCCGCGCGGCATCTGGAATGGCTTCGCAAGCTGCCGATGCAGCTCACCTATCGCGGCGAAGTTTTTCTGTGCCATGCAACGCCCCGCAACGACAGCATCTACTGGCTGGAAACGGTCTCTTCCGAGGGCCAGGTCGTGCTGCGGCCGACCGCCGAAATCGAAGCCATGGCACAGGGCATCGACCATCCGCTCATCATGTGCGGCCACAGCCATGTTGCGCGCGCGGTCGAACTTTCGGACGGGCGGTTGATCGTCAACCCCGGCAGCGTCGGCTGCCCGGCCTATGACGACGACAATCCGACCTACCACAGGGTGGAAACCGGACATGCCATGGCCTCCTACGCGGTCATGGAGAAAACCGACCGGGGCTGGGCCCCGCAATTCCGCAACGTCCACTACGATCACATGGCCATGTCCCGGCTTGCGGCCCAAAACGGCCGCCGGGACTGGGCCGCAGCGCTGGCGACGGGACGGCTCCCATAGAGAAAGACGGAAGGCGCCGGGCACAGAGCGCGCCCGGAAACCATTCGGCAAGGCTTTGCCGCCGATAATCGCGTCGATTCGACAGGAGAAATCGTCATGGCCCAGTCGCGTGGCAAAGCCAGTTCTCGCCGAAAAGGCGGCAAGCGACGCTCGGTACGTTCCGGTTCCTCTCTCTGGCCCTGGATCGCAGTTCTGGCAGTGGTCGCCGGCGGGATCATTTCCTACGAGAAATCCGCACCGGTTCGCCGCTTTGTTGCCTCCCTTGCGCCGGAGCCCGAGAAACCCGTCGCCACAAGATCGGCCTCCCGTTCCGACAAGCCGACACCGCCAAAACCGGTCGCAGCCGCGGAAACGCGCAAGCCGACCAAAGCGCCCGCACCAATCGATAAAGGCCATACGGCAGCTATCGTGCCGCCAGCGCCGATCCGCAGCGCGCCCCCGGCGGCTTTGCCGGCCTCCCTTCCGGCAACCAGGTCCGACGAAAAGCTGGCCGGCGCCTACCAGGCCAAGTTCTTTCTCTGCGGCACTGCCAAGCAGGACGATTGTGTCGTATCGGCGGACCGCTTCGTATTCCACAGCCAGAAGATCCGGCTTGTGGGCATCGAGGTGCCGGACATCAAGAAACCCCGTTGCGAGGACGAGCGCATCAAGGCGAGCGATGCCAAGCTGCGGGTACGGGCGTTCCTTGATTCCGGGCCGTTCGAACTCGTCACGTGGGCCGGCAACGATGCCGAGGTGGACGGCCACAAGCTGCGTGACGTGAAACGAAACGGCATGTCGCTTTCCGACATACTGGTCAGGGAAGGGCTGGCGCGGCGTCCTGGAAGCGGGCAAGGCGGCTGGTGCTAGAGCGACTGCATCTTCTGGCCTGAAGATCTGCGGCCCGTCACGGAACCTACTGAATCGGGAAGCATTGCCTGTGTGTAAACAGCACAGGAGAATTCAGACATGTCGACGACAAACCGCGGACGCGCACAGGACCGGGCGCGGGTCGCTACGGGGCAGGATCATGAAGTCCGCTATGAAGCGAACAAGGAAGGCGTCTCGAAGGGCGCGGTGAAGGACGCCGTGCGAAAAGCCGGCAACAGCCGCAACAAGGTCGAGGCGGAACTCGACCGACGAAAGTAGTCCCCGACGGGATCGGTCCTGCCGACAGCGGCTTGCCGCTTCCGCTGCTCGCAGGGCCGCATCAGAAGCCGACGCTCGCCAAGACGCTTCGATCGACCGTCTGGATATCGCGCTTGCCGCAGAGTGCCATGGTCACGTCGAGCTCCTTGCGGATGATCTCAAGCGCGGTGGTGACCCCCGTTTTGCCCATGGCGCCGAGGCCGTACAGGAAAGGCCTGCCGATATAGGTGCCACGGGCGCCCAGCGCCACGGCCTTCAGCACGTCCTGACCGGAGCGGATGCCGCCGTCGAAATGCACCTCGATCCGGTCGCCGACGGCATCGACGATCCTCGGCAGCATGCTGATCGAAGACGGAGCGCCGTCGAGCTGGCGGCCGCCATGGTTGGAGACGATGATCGCGTCCGCGCCCGTGTCGGCTGCGGCGCGCGCGTCTTCCTCGTCAAGAATCCCCTTGATGATCAGCTTGCCCCCCCAGAGATCCTTGATCCAGCGGATATCGTTCCAGGAGAGTTGCGGATCGAACTGTTCCGCTGTCCAGGCGCCAAGCGAGGACAGATCCGAGACATTGCTGGCGTGGCCGACGATGTTGCCGAAGCGGTGTCGCTTCGTTCCCAGCATCTCCAGGCACCAGCGCGGCCGTGCGGCGAGTTGCATGGCGCTGTTGAGCGTCCACTTCGGAGGTGCCGACAGCCCGTTGCGGATGTCCTTGTGGCGCTGCCCGAGAACCTGCAGGTCGGCGGTGACGACCAGTGCCGAGCACCTGGCGGCCTTCGCCCGGTTGACCAACCTTTCGATGAAGCCCCGGTCCTTCATCACGTAGAGCTGGAACCAGAATGGCTTGCTGGTCACGGAGGCGACGTCTTCGATGGAGCAGATGCTCATCGTCGACAGCGTGAAGGGGACGCCGAACTCTTCCGCCGCCTTGGCGGCCAGCATCTCGCCATCCGCATGCTGCAGGCCGGTCATGCCGGTCGGGGCGAGCGCCACCGGCATCGAAGCATTCTCACCGATCATCGTGGTCTCAAGCGACCGGTTGGTCATATCGACCATCACGCGCTGACGCAGCTTGATCTTTGCGAAGTCCTCTTCGTTTGCCCGGTAGGTTCCCTCCGTCCATGCGCCGCTATCGGCGTACTCGAAGAACATGCGCGGCACGCGCCGCCGGGCAAGCTTCTTCAGGTCGGCGATGGTCAGCGGCTGGGACATCGTATCGTTTACCTCCGGAACATTGCCGGAGCACTATCATATTCACGTCGCATCGCCAGCGGGATTCTCCCATATATCCAGCGTTTTTACGCGCGTTATCCGGGCTTCATCCCATTGAGGTTGCGGCTTTGCGGGGGAGTATCCGCAGGTGTAAATCAGCGGAAGAGCTGCAGCGTGGCCTGCGACTGGGCGTTCGCGATATTGAGCCCGCTCGTCTGGAGCTCCCGTTGAATCCTGGTCGCGTTCAGCCTGACGGCGCTTTCCTCCATATTGCTATCGACAAGGCGGCCGATGCCGCGTTCGATGGCGTCCTGCAGCTTGTCCAGGAATTCCATGTTGCCGCTGATCCGGCCCGACGTGGCACCGAGGCTGGCACCGGCCGAGGTAAGTGCAGACAGCATGCTGCTGGTGGCGGAGATCATGCCGTCCAGGTCCGCTTCGGTCGTGGCGCTGGATACTGCGATCTCGCGGCCGGTTGCGGGAGAGGACGCGGAAGGAAGCAGGTAATATTCGTAAGCGCTTCCGCCGGCCGTGGTGCCGGAATAGCTCTTGGTCAGGATGCCGTTGCCCGCATGGTCGATCAGCGTGGTTGCTGCGGTATCGATGTCGATCGTGCCGATGGTCGACAATCCGTCCGGCCCGCTGGTTACGGAAGCGACCAGCGATTTCACGCCCGCGCTTGCGCCGGCCTGCACATTCAGCCAGTTCTCGCCGTTGAAGGAAGAGGATTCAGAAACCGTGCGAAGCTGTTGCTTGAGTTGGGCAATTTCTTCACCGATGGCATCCCGGTCGACGCCGGTAGAATAGGAAAGAACGAGCCTCGTCTGGATCTGCGAGACGATGTCCGCCGCCGCCTGCATGCCGAGCGCGGCGGTGTCGGTTGTCGCGGCGGCAAGACCGGCCGCGTCCTGGGCCGAAGAGAGCGAAAGGCCCGTCGAACGCATGGAGGATGCGATCGACCAATAGGCCGCGTTGTCGGAAGCCTTGTTGACGTCGCGGCCGGATGCCACCCTGATCGTGTCGCGTTCGAGCGCCTTGCTCGATCCGGTCAGCAACAATAGAGCCCCGGCGGCCGTGGAATTGTAGGAGATGCTGGTCATGAACGTCTCGCGCTTGGATGAGATTGGCAGGCGCGGGTGCGAAGGCGGCATCATGCCATTCTGCTGCGCCCCTGAATGAGCGCGAACTCACAGCCCGGCTGCACCATGCACGAGGAGAATTTCCAAGGGTTTTCAGCATTCGTTAAGATCTTAACGAATGCGATTTTTTGTTCCAGGAGGCTGTCGGGCCCGTCTCAGAGGAGAGGTTGGTCCAGTCCTTCCTTCACCACCTTGCCTGCCACATAGGTCTCCGCC
>JAEYTV010000427.1 GCA_023433855.1 Pseudomonadota bacterium
GAGACCGACAGCGACATGGCCCGCCGCCACGCCGAAGTCTTCTTCGATGTCCTGCGCGGGGAAGGATTTGCCCGCCCAAACCCGCGACCGATGTTTCCCAATCCTCCGGGTCCCTTGCGGATCGAACCCCATTCGGAAGGCTTGCGCGAGCGGATCTGGTGGGGATCGAGCTCGAATGCGACGTCGCAGTGGGCGGCAAAGCTCGGCATGAACCTGCAAAGCTCGACCCTTAAGGACGACGAAAGCGGGCTTCCCTTCCATATCCAGCAGGCCGATCAGATCCGGGCGTATCGGCAAGCCTGGAAAGAGGCGGGACATGCCCGACAGCCGCGCGTTTCAGTCAGCCGCAGCATCTTTGCCCTCGTGAACGAACGCGATCGGACCTACTTCGGACATGCGGGTGAAGGCGAAGACCAGATCGGCTTCATCGATGAAAAGACACGCGCGATCTTTGGCCGCAGTTATGCCGCTGAACCGGATGTACTGATCGAGCAGCTCCGGCAGGACGAGGCCATCGCCGAAGCCGATACCTTGCTCCTGACTGTTCCCAACCAGCTGGGTGTCGATTACAATGCACATGTCATCGAAGCGATCCTGAAGCATGTTGCGCCAGCCCTCGGCTGGCGCTGACCTCCGGGATGCGCTGCGTTCTTGTGACTCGGCTGTTTCATCTGCACCTTATGGCGGCGGTCTTCCTTGTCATCATGATCGTCACTCTCGTGCCGCTGGGCCTCAGAACCGGACGTACGGGTGGTCGATCCGCACCGCGCGCCGGAGGACCTTTCCTCTCCGGGGCAGATAGAACCGGCTTCTCGTCGTATGGTTCGATGACGGCAGTGGCCCCGCCCGAGGTTCGATCATCCGTGGGTTCTCTACCCATGAGCCGCTCCCGACCCGGTTTCTCCTGATCCCCTGTCATTGCGGCGACGCTCGCGCCAGGGCTACTCCTCGCTCAGGGGATCGTGATAGGCAAAGCTGGAGCACTGGTATATCTGTTGCTGAACGCGGTGCGGGCAGAGCCTTGAGGAGACAGGGATGGCTGAAACGGACAGGGTGGCACTGATCACCGGCGGTGGACGTGGCATGGGGGAGGCGATCGCCCGAGAGCTTCACCGTGAGGGCTACAGACTCGCCTTGATGTCGCCCTCTAGCAGCTGCCAGAACCTGGCATCAGAGCTCGGGGGCGTCGCGCACCGTGGGGTCACCGAACAGGCCGCCGACATCCAGGCGATCTTTGACCTCGCGATGGGGACCTTTGGCCGCATCGACGCGGTCGTCAATCACACCGGGCATCCCCCCAAGGGGGATCTGCTCGACATTACCGATGAGTCGTGGGCGCTTGGCTCCGACATGATGGTCTTGTCACTTGTGCGCATGGCACGTCTCGTCACGCCTGTCATGCTGCATCAGGGAAGGGGAGCTTTCGTGAACATCACGACCTTTGCGGCGTTCGAGCCGTCGCTCGCATTTCCCGTCTCCTGCACCTACCGCGCGGCGGCCGGCGCCTTCACCAAGCTCTATGCCGATCGGTATGCGGCGAGCAATATCCGCATGAACTGCATCCTTCCGGGCTATATCGACAGCCTGGACCACAAACCCGAGACGGCCGACAAGATACCGATGAAGAGGATCGGCTACGTCGAGGAGATTGCCAAGACGGCCGCCTTCCTGCTTTCGGACGGCGCCGGTTACATCACCGGCCAGAACATCCGCGTTGATGGCGGCATAACCCGGCATGTGTGATCGGAGCGGCATGGCATGAGGTGGAAACGCACGATCCAGTTGCTGGATGTTCACTGCGAGGGGGAAATCGGCAAGGTCGCGATCGGCGGAGTGCCCAAGATACCCGGCGATACCGTCGCTGCGCAACTGCACTGGCTCAACACCGATCCCAAAGGTCACGAACTGCGCCGGCTCCTCTGCCTTGAACCTCGCGGAGCCCCCATCGGGTCGGTGAACCTTCTCCTGCCGCCGAAGCATCCCGATGCGGATGCCGCCTTCATCATCCTCCAACCCGATCAGGCCCATGCAAGTTCGGGCTCGAATTCCATCTGCGTAACCACTGCGCTGCTGGAGTCCGGCATGGTCGAGATGAACGAGCCCGAGACAGTAGTGACGCTCGAAACGGCCGCCGGCCTTGTGAAGGCGACAGCCACCTGCCGGGATGGCCGATGCGAGGCGGTCAGACTTACGATGGTGCCATCTTTCGTGCACGAGCTGGATGTCCGGATCACCACGCCGCGATGGGGTGAATTGACGCTGGATCTTTGTTACGGCGGCATCTTCTATGCTCTGGTGGATGTTGAACAGGTCAACCTCTCGATAGAGAAGGCCAATGCGGCTGCTCTCGTAGAAGCAGGCATGGTGCTGAAGACCCTGATCAACGACCAGGTTTCCGTGTCACACCCGGAAATTCCGGCGATTTCAGGCATCGCTTACGTCATGTTCCGACACAGGGGGCCGGATGGAACGGTGCAAACCTGCACCACCATGTGGCCAGGCCGCGCCGACCGCTCTCCGTGCGGGACTGGGAATTCAGCCAATTTGGCCGCGCTTTATGCGCGAGGCACGGTGAAGATAGGCGACACCTTCACCTCTCGGTCGATCATCGGTTCCAGGTTCGAGGTTGGGCTTGCAGGCGAAACAGAGGTCGCCGGTAGAACCGCCGTCATCCCGACCATTACTGGACGCGGCTTTACCTTCGGCCTTCACCAGATCGCTCTTGATCCCTTTGATCCCTTTGCCGAAGGCTTCGCCATGACCGACGTGTGGGGGCCGTCCGCAGGCGATATCTGACATCAAGCCTCGTTGCCCACGGTCGCCGGGGTCTCCGTATCGCCAGGCTTCAGAACGAGGGATTTGAAACCTTCGCGGTCGGAGGGATCGGCAGGAGCCGGTACGACGCCGACTTCCTGCATCTGGAGAAACTTGTAGGCGCCGAAAGCGTCTCCCTTCTCAGCCGCCTGCCGATACATGTCTGCAGCCTTCACGATATTCGCTTCAATCCCTTCGCCGGCCTCGTACATCAATCCGAGATTGATCATCGCGTCCGTGTTGCCGCGCTGGGCAGCAAGATCGTACCAGGCGATTGCCGTCTGGTCGTCCTGGGGCACCAGATCGCCTTCGTCGTAGATCGCCGCGATGTTGAACGCGGCTGTGTCATCGCCCTCCGATGCTGCCTTTTCGAACCACTCCAAGGCCTTGTTCACATCAGGCTCCACCCCGAGGCCATCACGGAACGCGACGCCGAGATTGTAGGCGGCGAGCACATTGCCGCCTTCTGCTGCTTCCTTGTAGAAGCGGAATTCGGCCTGTTCATCGCCGAGCCGGCCCATCAGCATTCCGAAGTTCACCTTTGCGGCCGCGTAGTCGGCTTGCACGGCGACTTCGTAGGCGCTCATGGCTTGGTCAGCCTCCTGGCTCTTGTTGAGCGCCCGACCGAGCTGGTAGGCGAATCGCGGATTGCCGGTCGCTTCAAATGCAATCCGGCACGCGTCGACGGCACCATATTCGATACTGTCCATACCAACCGGCGCAAACTGGCCGTTCCGCTGTTGGTCGTGAGGACTCCCGGCCATTCGATCGCAATCTGCCTGCATTGCGGCGGCAAGCCCGCTATTCGCCCGTTCGCGAGCTCCAGGGGAAACCGTCAGGGCGCAAAGCGCAACCGCGGTACCCGCTGCAAGTGCAAATCCCTTGTTGACTTTCGAGGCCCGGGATTTCATTGTGTGCTCCGATTCACAGTTCCTTCAGACATGTTAACGAACGCTGGAAATCCGCGCCGGTTCCGCGCGGTTTTGACGTTTATGATCGCAGTAGCTCCCGTTTATCCGCACTTTTTTGTGAGCGGTGGCGTCGAAGGCGCAGGCGTTGTTTGTCGTCTTCCGCGAACTCGATTGTCTTTCCCGGCGTGATGATGTTATGCCGCGACATTCGTCACGTCCGGAATCTGCCATGAACAAGCTTACTCTCCGCCGCCCCGATGACTGGCACCTGCACCTGCGTGACGGGGACATGCTGAAGGGAGTGATCGCGGACACGAGCCGACATTTCGCTCGGGCCATCATCATGCCAAACCTGGTGCCTCCGGTCGCCACCACCGGAGATGCAAGGGATTACCGTGACCGCATTCTGGCGGCTGTGCCTGCAGGTCACCGATTTACGCCTCTGATGACCCTCTACCTGACGGAGCATACCGATCCGGATGACGTGGAAGAGGGAATGAAATCGGGTCTTGTCATCGCATTGAAGCTCTATCCGGCTGGTGCCACGACCAATTCGCACGGCGGTGTCCGTGACCTCGAGAAGGCAATGCCGGTGCTGGAGCGCATGGCAAGAATCGGAATGCCTCTGTGCGTGCACGGCGAGGTGACGACGCCGGATGTCGATATCTTCGACCGCGAGGCAGTGTTTATCGAGACGGTGCTCGATCCGTTGCGCCGCCGGCTCCCTGAGCTCAAGGTGACGATGGAGCATGTCACGACCGCCGACGGCGTCCGTTACATCCAGGCCTCTGACAGCAACCTGGCTGGTTCGATCACCACCCACCACCTGATCATCAACCGCAACGCCCTTCTTGTGGGAGGCATCCGCCCGCACTATTACTGCCTGCCCGTCGCCAAGCGCGAAAGCCACCGGCTTGCTCTCAGGGCCGCGGCGACCTCGGGCGACAGGCGTTTCTTCCTCGGCACGGACTCGGCCCCTCATGTCGATCCGTTGAAGGAATGTGCCTGCGGCTGCGCAGGGATCTACACGTCAGTGAACACCATGAGCTGCCTTGCGCATGTTTTCGAGCAGGAAGATGCGCTGGACACCCTCGAGGCCTTCACGTCTTTGAACGGACCAGCCTGGTACGGCCTGAAGCCGAACGACGAGATGATCACTCTCCGGAAGCTCGCCTCACCACTGGAATTCCCCGCCAAGCGAGAAACCGGCGCGGGTCCCGTGACCGTGTTCGATCCGATGTTTCCCCTTTACTGGCAGGTGGTTGAACAGTAGGCGCTAATATGCGCGGCAAAGTGGTATTTTCGGGAACTGAGTAACCTTTTGGATAGAAAGGAGCCCTAGCGTACGCCGAAGTTTCCGAGCGGCGAAGAGCAGGTGGCATGTTCCTCGATTACCATTCTCTTCTGCTGGCGCTTGGAGTCTCCGCCGCCTGCCTGATGGTGACGCTGTTCGGCACCTGGGTATCGCGCCGGAGCGATTCATTCCTTTTGACGTTGGTCGTTGCGCTTGGCTTCATTGTATCCGGCATCGTCGCCTACAGCTATTACACCGTCGATACGGGCGTTCCGCACGTATCGACAGCGTATGCCGTGCTCATGGCCGGCTTCAGCATCACCTACTCGGCCGCGGTTCAATTCCGGACTGGCAGGAAGCCGTGGAAGGTGGCTGCGGTTCTCTCGTTGCTTTCGGTCGTCGCGGGCCTTCCTCTTCTGCTCGCCGGCCTTGACGGGATCGGCCTGATCGCGATGAATCTAGGCGCCGCCGCATTGCTGGTCGCAACCGGATACGAATATTGGCGAGCGCGGCGGGAGGCTCCTGGCCCGCTTTGCGGGATGGGCATCCTGTATGTCCTCAGCGGGATGTCCTTCAGTCTCTGCGCTGCCGTCCTGATCCACCGCAGGCAGTGGGTGCTTGGCCATGCTCCTGACAATTGGGCGGAGACCCTAAACATCGGCGTATGCATAGCGGGAATGACGGGTATCGGGGCCTTGTCGCTGGCCCTTCATCAATGGAGAATGGCTGCACATCACCGGCGCGAAGCAATGACGGATGCGCTTACAGGGCTTCTGAACAGGCGAGCCCTCTTCGAGCAGCACGCAAGGCGCTTGCTGAACTCGTCTACGGCTGTCGTGGTATTCGACATCGACCGCTTCAAATCAATCAACGATCAGCATGGTCACGCGATGGGTGACCTCGTCCTCAAAGCCTTCGCCGACGATCTTGCGAACGCCACTCTCACCCCCTGCACGATCGCCCGTATGGGTGGGGAGGAGTTTGCGATGATCCTCGACAATGTTCTGCCGGGGCGCGCCGAACGGATCGCCAACGAGGTGCGGGTGCGATTCGCAACTCACGACTTCAGCCCCGGCGGCCTGCCGCTCCGCTGCAGCGTCAGTGCCGGTGTGGCGACGGGCACGGCGCAAGAGCTTGCGTTCGAGACCGTGCTCGGACTTGCCGATAAGGCGTTGTATGAGGCCAAGCGCGCAGGCCGCGATCGCGTCGTCGTCGCCGAGTATCTCCATCCGGTCGAGCCTCCGGGAACACGCAATCGCGCTTGATCCTCGTTTTTCAGCGGCTCTGATCATCTCATCTGGCGCGAGATGCTCCGTGCTGGTATTGCGCGGGTGAACAAAGCACAGGAGCGCGGCATGATTCAGACCACCTTCCCGGAAAGCGGCGTGATGGCCGAGTTGATGGCCAAGATGCTTTGGGAGATCGGCGCCGTCCACTTTAGCGCCGATAAGCCCTACAAACTCTCATCAGGGATGATGAGCCCGGTTTACATAGACTGCCGCAAGCTGATTTCCTATCCGCGGATCCGTTCGGCGATCATGGACTTCGCCGCGGCGACAGTGATGCGGCAAGCTGGGTTCGAGAAGTTCGATTGTGTCGCGGGCGGCGAAACTGCCGGCATTCCCTTCGCCGCCTTCCTCGCAGAGCGGCTCAGCCTGCCGATGATCTACGTCCGCAAGGCGCCGAAAGGCCATGGGCGCAATGCCCAGATTGAAGGTCACATGCCCGAGGGTGCGCGCGTTCTGGTCATCGAGGACCTGACGACTGCAGGCGGCAGCATGTTCAAGTTCATCGATGCCATCCGCGCGGCCGGAGGCGTCGTGGAACATGGCATCGCGCTCTTCTTCTACGATATCTTCCCGGAAGCAGGGCAGCGCTTCTCGAAAGGCGAAGTTCGCCTTCATCATATTGCGACGTGGCGTGATGTGTTGGCCGTCGCTCGTGAAGCCGGCCTCTTCGACCACAGAACACTATCCGAGGTGGAGGCATTCCTCGATGCACCGCTTGCCTGGTCCGGACGCAACGGCGGCATCTGCGAGCTTTCGTCCTGAATTTTTGCTCTGGCGTTTTGACAAAAGCTCGCTTAGTCGATTGCGAAGCGGTTGAAGAGGTGCGGGAGGATCATCGATGATTTTGTGCTGCGGCGAAGCCCTGATCGATATGCTCCCGCGGGAGACCACTCTCGGTGAAAACGGCTTTGCCCCCTATCCCGGGGGCGCCGTCTTCAATACCGCCATAGCCCTTGGTCGCCTCGGCCAGCCGACAGGCTTTTTCACGGGGCTTTCCGACGACATGATGGGGGACATCCTTCGCGATGCCCTGCGCAGGAGCAACGTCGACTTCAGCTATTGCGCCACGCTCTCCTTGCCGACGACGATCGCTTTCGTGAAGCTGGTGAATGGCCAGGCATCATACGCCTTCTATGACGAGAATACGGCGGGGCGGATGATTGCGGAAGCGGATCATCCCGTGCTCGGTGAGGGATGTGAGGCAATTCATTTCGGTGCTATCAGCCTGATCTCGGAGCCCTGCGGCTCGACCTACGAAGCATTGCTCGCCCGCGAGCATCAAAGACGGGTAATTTCCCTCGATCCAAACATTCGCCCCGGCTTCATCAAGGACAAGTCATCGCACATGGCGCGCATTCGCCGCATGGCCGCCATGTCGGACATCGTCAAGTTTTCCGATGAGGATCTCGGCTGGTTCGGTCTTGAGGGCGACGAGGAAGCCCTTGCGCGCCAATGGCTCGACCACGGAGCAAAGCTGGTGATCGTGACGCGCGGCGCCGAAGGCGCGACCGGTTACACGGCCGACCATAAGGTCATCGTACCGAGCGAAAAGACGACGGTTGTGGATACCGTTGGCGCAGGGGACACTTTCGACGCGGGCATATTGGCGTCCCTGAAGATGCAGGATCTCCTTACCAAGGACCGGGTGGCCCGTCTTTCGCAGACACAGATCGCCAAGGCCCTTGCGCTGGGCGCGAAAGCGGCAGCCGTCACCGTTTCGCGGGCAGGGGCCAATCCCCCCTTCGCGCACGAACTCGGGCTTTGACAAAGGCCCGGCGGAAAGCCCGGCCGAAGCCGGGAGGCTTTCCGCCGCCCGTGGTCATTTCGCCTTGAGGCTCGCCAGGGCTGCAACGAGGCCCTGCGTCGAACTGTCGTGGCCTGCTGCACTTTGCTTCCCCTGCACGATCGGCAGCAATCCCGTCGCAAGTTCCTTGCCGAGTTCCACCCCCCATTGATCGAACGAGTTGATCCGGAACAGTACGCCTTCGACGAACACCCGATGTTCGTAGAGGGCAATCAGGCGACCTAGAGCAAAGGGCGTCAACTTGTCATAGACGAAGGTTATGGAGGGCCGGTTGCCGGTGAACACCCGGTGCGGCGCAATGAGATCGGCTTCCGCTTCCTCCATGCCCTTCAACGTCAGTTGGTCCCTTGCTTCGGCAAAAGTGCGGCCCTTCATCAGGGCTTCGGACTGAGCCAGGCAGTTGGCGATCAGCAGTTCGTGCTGGTGGCGCAGAGGCGGTTCAAAGCCGTTGGCTGCGATCATGAACTCGGTCGGAATCACGCTCGTGCCCTGGTGGATCAGCTGATAAAAAGCGTGTTGGCCGTTGGTGCCGGGCTCGCCCCAGACGACGGGGCCGGAGTTGCCCTCGACCGGGCGCCCGTCGATCGTCACGCCCTTGCCGTTCGACTCCATGTCGAGCTGTTGAAGATAGGCCGGAAAGCGCAGGAGCCTCTGGTCGTAGGGAAGGATAGCACGCGAAGGGTAACCAAGGACGTTCCGGTGATAATAGCCGAGCAGGCCGAGCAGCATGGGCAGGTTCTGGCGTGCGGGGGCCGTTCGGAAATGCCTGTCCATCGCATAGGCGCCATCAAGGAAGTTCCCGAAATTCCGTGCGCCGATTGCGATCATCACCGGAAGGCCGATGGCCGACCAGATGGAATACCGCCCGCCGACCCAGTCCCAGAATCCGAAGACCCGATCAGTTTCGATCCCGAAGGCCGCGACCTTGTCGAGCGCTGTCGAGACTGCGGCGAAGTGATGCTTGACTGCGTCTTCGCCCAGCTTGTCAGCAATGAACGCCCTCGCCGTGGCAGCATTGGTCATGGTCTCGATAGTCGTGAAGGTCTTCGAGGCGATGATGAAGAGGGTCGTTTCTGCGTCGAGCAGTTTCAATGTGTCGGAGATATGCGCTCCGTCGACATTCGAAACGAAATGCGCCCGCGGGCCGTCATGGTAGGGCGCAAGCGCCAGCGTCGCCATCACAGGGCCAAGATCGGAACCGCCGATGCCGATGTTCACTACATCGGTAATGCGTTTTCCCGTTGCGCCTTTAAGGGCGCCGGCGCGAATGCCGTCAGCAAAGGCGCCCGTGGCGGCAAGCACGGCATTCACGTCGGGCATCACGTCCCGTCCATCCACCAGGACGGGCGTATTGGAACGATTGCGAAGGGCCGTATGAAGAACCGCGCGGCCCTCGGTGAAGTTGATCGGAACGCCGGAGAACATCTCTTCCCGCTTCTTCGCCACCCCGGCCACCTCTGCGAGCCTCTCCAGCAGCAGCAGTATTTCGTCATTGATCGCGGTTTTCGAGTAATCCATCAGCAGATCGTCGAAGGTGGCACTGAACCTTTCGAAACGATTGCTGTCCGCCACGAATGCAGCGCGGATGTTCGTAGCATTGGTTCTTGCGACGGCGGACTTCAGGTCTTTGATGATGGCCTGCATGGAGGTTCCTCACTCTTCTAAAGAGATGCACCGGAACCTATTCGCTTTCCCAGCCAAATCAAGCCATGTCCGACGAAGCTTGCCCATCCAGGATGGAGCTACTGGCCGACCGCGGTCGTGACCGTATTCCCGACGGAATTGCCCAGCCTCTCCACCTGCTCATTGTAGGTGCGGCGCGTTGCCGGATCGAAGATCGCGATCGGAGCGCTGAGCGCGACACCGGCTGCACCTCCCACCGTCTGCGCTGTCCCCACTGCTACGGCCCCAAGTCTTTCACCGAGCCCGACATCGGAATCCGTAACGGTTTGACCGGCGATCAGGCGGTTGCCGATCAGTTTCACCACTTCCGGGCTTTCGGCGAACTTGCCGTGATTCAGCGGATCGCCGCTCTTCAAAGCAGTCAGGTCCAGCACGACAATGCCCGCTCTCTCGAAGGCGGTACGGTAGGGCTCCACGGTAGGATCGACCTGCCCCAGCCGATCTATATTGCCCGAGATGCGCTTCGAAAGACTCAGCGCGCGATCATCCCGGGAAACAAACAGCGTAAAATGCGGACGGCCTTCACCGATTTCCGCAAACTGGCGGCCGAACACGTCCACATCGAGATCAGGGGAGGCCAGGATGACATTCTGGATCTTCGGTGCCACACGACCGTCCCGAATGGCCATCTGCCTTAGCGCTTCGACGGTCAGCCATGATCCCATCGAATGGGCCATGACGGTGATCTCGCCAACCTCCGGATCCCGCGCCAGCCGGCGCAGCATCTCCTCCAGCGCCGCTCGCGAATAATTGGTGCTTTCCTTGTCGTAATTGTAGGCGAAGATGCTGCCGCGGGACGGCCAGGTGAACAGTACCGGCGCGACATCTGCTCTGGAATCGTGAACGATCTGTGCAAACCGGTAGACGGCGTCCTCGTAGCGGTTGTTGAACCCGTGCACAAACACCAGGACTCGACGGCTCTTCGGCAGATGCTGCCTCAGCCAGCCATTCGCCTTCTCGGGCGGGACCGGTGTAACAGACAGGGTCGCGAATTCTCTCGCCGGATCTGCAGGGAGTCTCTTCGGCCACTGGACCTGTCCGACTGCGCGTGATCCATCCGGTGGGATGGAGAGCGCGATTTCGGTAACCTGCAGATCCTCGCCCCGCTCCCCGGAGAACAAAATGCCGGGGATTGGGCTCGGGCGGCGGGTCGTTGCGACGAGCACATCAACTCTTGAGGCTTGCGCAGCCTGGAGCTTGGTCGGGATGAGTACGCCCTCGGGCCGTCCGGCACAGCTTGCGAGCATTGCCAGCGCGACCGTCAGGAGGATCAGGCCATTCGAAAATCGGGCACCGTTCTGCAAGCTGACTCCAACACTGCTCTACCCTCGCCCTTGGCTAAGCGCTATGCCGCAAACAGCAACACGTCCAGAACTGATCTGGAAAATCGCTGATGCCGGACGCCGCTTACGCCACGATTGTCGCAGCAATGCAACCATTGTCAGTTCCGCAGCTCCCGCCGCAGAATTTTGCCGACATTGGATTTGGGAAGCTCGGTCCGGAACTCGATGATGCGAGGGCGCTTGTAGTTCGTCAGATTGGCTGCGCAGTGTGCCTTGACATCCGCCTCGCTCAGATGAGCGTCCTTCTTGACGATGAACAACTTGACCGCCTCCCCGGAATGCTGGTCTGCAACACCAATTGCGGCACATTCCAGGACGCCCGGATGTGTGGCAACTACCTCCTCGATTTCGTTGGGATAGACGTTGAAGCCCGAAACCAGGATCATGTCCTTCTTGCGATCAACGATCTTGGTGTAGCCTTGGCGATCCATGTAGCCAACGTCGCCAGTCCTGAAGAACCCGTCGGCCGTCATCGCCTTGGCCGTTTCATCGGGGCGGTTCCAATAACCTGCCATGACCTGCGGACCCCGGATGCAGATCTCCCC
>JAEYTV010000598.1 GCA_023433855.1 Pseudomonadota bacterium
AAATCCCGCCACCGCGCCGCGTTTAAGCGTTTTTGGCGGTCACGACATCATGGCCAATCCGCGCGGGCGCGGGCGGCGTCGGTTCTTTCACGGGATTTCCTAGATGATGAGACTCGCCAGAATCTCGTTGTCCGTGATGTCCTGATAACCGAGCCCAGCGTCCTCGAAACGCCTCACCAGCAATGAAAAATTCTCCGGATTTGTCGTCTCGATGCCGATGAGGATGGATCCGAAGTTGCGCGCCGACTTCTTGAGGTATTCGAACCGGGCGATATCGTCCTCCGGCCCGAGAAGATTGAGGAAATCGCGTAGTGCTCCAGGGCGCTGTGCCAATCGCAGGACATAGTATTTCTTGAGCCCCGCGTATCGCATTGCCCGCTCCTTGACGTCCGGCAGGCGCTCGAAGTCGAAATTGCCGCCGGAAACGATGCAGACGACGGTCTTTCCCTCAAGCTGTCCGGCGCCGAGTTGCTCCAGTGCGCTGATCGATAACGCTCCGGCCGGTTCGAGCACTACTCCCTCGACGTTCAACATATCCACGATCGTGACGCAGAGGGCATTCTCCGGCAACAGCCGTACCTGCCGGGGCGAAAACCGCTTCAGTGCCTGGAAGTTGCGGTGGCCGATGCGCGCGACAGCCGCTCCGTCGACGAAATTGTCGAGCTTGGCAAGCGTTACGGGTTCGCCTGCCTCAAGGCTCTTCCTGAGGCTCGGAGCACCTTCCGGTTCACAGAAGACAAACGCTTCCGGAGAAACCAGACCGTCCAGGTAGCCTGTCACGCCCGACGAAAGACCGCCGCCACCGACTGGCATCACCACGAGATCGGGCCTGGTGCCGCAAGGTAACTGATCGACGATTTCGGCGGCGACGGTCGCCTGGCCTTCGATGATGTCCGGATGGTCGAAGGGCGGAACCATCATCCCCCCAGTCTCCTGCACATAGGCCTGCGCCGCTGCGTAGCACTGGTCGAAAATGTCTCCGACCAGCCTGATGGTGATGAACCGCCCCCCGAACATGCGGGTCTTGTCGATCTTCTGTTGAGGGGTGGTCACCGGCATGAACACCACACCGGGCACCTCGAAGTGACGGCAAACGAAAGCAAAACCCTGGGCATGGTTGCCGGCCGAGGCGCAGACAAAGGTCGTGCCCGATGCAGCGGACGGGATCGCCTTGCGGAAGAAGTTGAACGCGCCGCGGATCTTGTAGGAACGTACGGGCGAAAGATCCTCGCGCTTCAACCATATATCCGCACCGTAGCGCCGGCTCAGATGCTCGTTCATCTGCAGCGGGGTCTCCGGAAAGATAGCCCGCATCGCGGTCTTGGCTTCGTCCACACCAGCTTTGGTCACGTTCGTTCCATCCATTGAAATTCCGTAATAGGGCCGCTATGCCATAGGGATACGGCTGAGACAAAAGCTCTTTTCGTGCCGCAACCCGGGACAACCTCTTCTTGAACGCCAGCGTCATCCGGTCGATCATCTATATCACAGCGGTCTGCGGCATTTACCTGTCGATGGCGATGTTTCTGCCGGCAGTGGTCGACCTCTATTACGGGCATGATGACTGGCAGGTGTTCGCCATGTCTGGCATCATGGTGGGCGGCTTGTCGATTGCATCCGCCCTGGCGACCAGAGGCACGCCGCCGGTGTTCAACAAACGCTTCGGCTTTCTTCTGGTAAACGTGCTGTGGGTAATGTTCTCCCTTGTCGGAGCGATCCCTCTTTTTCTGGCCGAATACCAGCTCTCCTTCGCACAGGCTCTCTTCGAATCGGTGTCCGGCATCACCACCACCGGATCGACCGTGATCGTCGGCCTCGACAACCTGCCGCCTGGCATCCTCCTCTGGCGTTCGCTTCTGACCTGGCTCGGCGGGATCGGGATCGTGGGTCTCGGGCTTTTCATCCTGCCTGCCCTGAAGGTCGGCGGCGCCTCAATCTTCAGGCTGGAATCCTCGGACAAAAGCGACAAGCCGTTCGCACGGCTGGCAAGCTTCACGCGAGCATTCCTGATCGCCTATGTGCTTCTGACGCTTGCCTGTGCCGTGGCGTACGACATGGCCGGCATGACCCATTTCGACGCCGTCAACCACGCGATGTCGACCATCGCGACCGCAGGCTTCTCCACCCACGACATGTCGTTTGCCTATTTCAACAATTCGACGATCCTGGTGATCAGCGCGATCTTCCTGACGATCTGTAGCCTGCCCTTCTCCGTGATCATCCTGCTGGCGGTCCGAAACCGACTGGATGCCGCGCGAGATCCGCAGATCCTCGTATTCCTTGGCTATCTCGGCGGCATATCAGTGGTTCTCGCGATCTACCACCACCTGAGAAACGGGGTGGAAATCGACGAGGCGCTGATCCACTCGTTCTTCAACATAGCCTCCATCCTGTCGACGGGCGGTTTTACGAGTGACGACTATACGCTTTGGGGACCGTTCGCGGTGATGGTCGCCTTCTTTGCGACCTTCATGGGAGGCTGCTCCGGGTCAACAGCGGGCGGCATCAAGGCCTATCGTTTCGTCGTCATGTTCAACACCGCCCGGGCCGGGCTCAACAAGCTGATCTACCCGAATGCGATTTATCCGGTGCGGTATGGCACCCTCACCGTGGACGCGGAGACCCAGCGCGGCGTCTTCCTCTTCGTCAGTCTCTTTCTGTTTCTGTGGGTGGTCGGCAGCCTTGGCATGACGCTGTTCGGCTACGACTTCCTGACCTCGTTATCCAGCGTCCTGACATGTCTTTCGAACGTCGGCCCCGGTATCGGCCAGATCATCGGCCCTGTCGGCAACTTCTCCACGATCAGCGATCCGGCGCTCTACCTGCTGTCGCTGATGATGCTGCTGGGGCGCCTCGAGGTGCTTACCGTTCTGATACTTCTTTCCCCCGTCTTCTGGCGTTATTAGAAGGGGTGGCGCGGACGAGCGTCTACCGACGATCCGAACTCATTTCACGACAAGGATCTTCGCGGTGCCCTTCCGATCCAGAACATTGGTGGAAACGTCATCTCCATAGCGATGCATGCGAAAGTCCGCTTGCGACGACCCGAGCCGGACGTTGCGCAAGACGATCTCATCCAGGAATGTCGGCATGATCGGGTTGCGGACCCGGAATTCGTCCTCCGCGTGCGCCTGCTCGAGACCAAGGCAGGCT
>JAEYTV010000602.1 GCA_023433855.1 Pseudomonadota bacterium
CCGTGCGGCAGCGCTCGCCGCCTCGCAGCCCGCATGGCCGCCACCTATAACGACTACGTCAAACCCACTAATCATCTTGTAACTCTATCAATGCATCAGTGTTTCACGTGAATCACTTGCCGATGCAGAACTGCGAGAAGATCACGTCCAGAAGTTGATCCACATCGACCGCGCCTGTGATACGCCCCAAAGACGCCGCCGCGGAGCGGAGGCACTCGGCACGGATGTCTAATGCATCGCCATTTATCGCGTCTTCGAGCAAAATGGAAGCTTCTTTCAGGTATCTGATCTGGCGCTCTCGGCTTGGTGCCAGCGCGCCTGTCCACATTGCCTCGATCCTTCGAAGGATTAGCTCTTTCAGCTCGGCCAGCCCCTCACCAGTCTGGCTAGAAATGCAGATATCATATGCATCGCTCGGACCATAGCGGTCTACTTTGGTTCCGACCTGGATATCGTTGCCCGCTGTCCGCTGCGGAATGGTATCCGGCGGGCTCCCTAGGTCGCATAGTCGCAGGACCAAGTCGGCCCCCTCCATCGTAACGTGGGCCCGGCGAATCCCCTCCTGTTCGACTGCATCATCACTATCCCTCAACCCGGCGGTATCGAAGAAGCGTACAAGATAACCGCCGAGATTGAGATCAACACTCAATACGTCCCGGGTCGTGCCGGCGACGTCCGTCACGATTGCGACGTCTCGCCCTGCAATTGCGTTCAGAAGGCTCGACTTGCCCGCATTCGGGCGACCAACGATGGCCACCTTGTACCCGTCCCGAATGATCTCACCGGCTCTCCCGGCATCGATGTGCCGGACGATCTCGGCGTGAAGCACCGCCATGTCGTTCCAAACCCGCTCGGAAACTGATCCTGGAACGTCATCTTCGTCCGCGAAATCAAGTTCCGCCTCCACCAGTGCACGTGCCCTTGTAAGCCTGTCGGCCCAGCCGCGATATAACGCTGACTGACCCCCAAAGCCTTGTTCCACCGCCAGACGGCGTTGCATCTCTGTTTCGGCAGCAATAAGATCCGCCAGACCCTCAAGCTCGACGAGATCAAGTTTTCCATTCTCAAAAGCGCGCCGGGAGAATTCACCGGCTTCTGCGAGCCGAAATCCCTCCAGCCTTGCGAGCTCGTCCAGAAGTGCAGTAATAACTGCACGGCCTCCATGCAGATGGAACTCAATACAATCCTCGCCGGTGAACGAAGACGGACCAGGGAAACACAACACGAGACCCCTGTCGATCAGCGTACCGTCGGGGCGCTGAATCGATCTCAGGGCCGCGTGTCTTGGGCGGGGAATGTCGCCAGCGAACAGTTGCCTGACGTCCAGCGCTCGGGCGCCGCTGACACGCACAACGGAAACACCTGCTGGTGAAGGGCCACTCGAGAGAGCGAAAATTGTGTCGCTGAGAGAGATCATCGTAGATTACTTAACAAAAAGGCGCCTGAAACACAAAGCGCCCGGCTCGTGGCCAGGCGCTTAGTGACGGTGAATCCGGCTAAGGATCAGGTATTCATTGAATCGAAGAAGTCGCTGTTGTTTTTGGTCTGCTTCAATTTGTCGATGAGGAACTCGATAGCATCTGTCGTGCCCATGGGGGCCAGGATGCGCCGCAGCACGAAGATCTTTTGAAGATCCTGACGCGGCACGAGCAGGTCTTCCTTGCGCGTTCCCGACTTGAGGATGTCCATCGCCGGGAAGATCCGCTTGTCGGCAACCTTGCGGTCGAGAACGATTTCTGAGTTACCGGTACCCTTGAACTCCTCGAAGATAACTTCGTCCATGCGGCTGCCGGTGTCGATCAGGGCCGTGGCAATGATCGTCAGCGATCCGCCTTCCTCGATGTTGCGGGCTGCACCGAAGAACCGTTTGGGGCGCTGCAACGCATTCGCGTCGACGCCACCGGTCAACACCTTGCCGGATGACGGAACCACCGTATTGTAGGCGCGCCCCAGCCGGGTGATCGAGTCAAGCAGGATGACCACGTCACGTCCGTGTTCAACGAGGCGCTTGGCCTTTTCGATCACCATCTCGGCGACCTGAACGTGACGGACAGCGGGTTCGTCGAAGGTGGAGGAGACAACCTCGCCGCGGACAGACCTCTGCATGTCCGTCACTTCTTCGGGCCGTTCATCGATCAGAAGCACGATCAGGTAGCATTCGGGGTGATTCGCGGTGATCGAATGGGCGATATTCTGCAGAAGGACAGTCTTACCGGTGCGCGGCGGCGCGACGATCAAGCCGCGTTGGCCCTTGCCGAGCGGTGCTACAAGATCGATGACCCTCGCCGAGAGGTCCTTGGAGGTGGGGATATCCAGTTCCATCTTGAACCGCTCGTTGGGATAAAGCGGTGTCAGGTTGTCGAAATGGACCTTGTGCCGGATCTTTTCCGGGTCATCGAAATTGATTGTATTGACCTTCAGAAGCGCGAAATAACGTTCGCCTTCCTTCGGTCCCCGGATCGGTCCCTCGACGGTATCACCCGTCTTGAGCGAGAACCGGCGGATCTGCGACGGCGAGATGTAGATATCGTCCGGTCCCGGAAGATAGTTGGCATTGGCCGAGCGAAGAAAACCGAAGCCATCCTGCAGAACCTCAACGACGCCTTCGCCGATGATTTCGACGTCCTGGCTTGCCAGCACTTTGAGGATGGCAAACATCAGTTCTTGCTTGCGCATCGTGCTCGCGTTTTCGACCTCGAGCGATTGGGCAAAGGTCAGCAAATCTGTCGGCGATTTGCTCTTGAGTTCTTGAAGCTTCATTTCAGCCATGAAGAGAGGACCGTCATACGATTTCAGGGAGAATGTAGG
>JAEYTV010000607.1 GCA_023433855.1 Pseudomonadota bacterium
GATCAGAGAAAAACGCCGCTACATCATCAAGAGAAGACGGACGGTCACCGGCCTCATGCTCGTGGCCGCGATCTCGTTCGTGGCGGGCATGACGGATGCCGTCGGCCTGCTGCTTTCGGGTGATTTCGTTTCCTTCATGACCGGCAACACGACGCGCGCCGCGCTTTCCTTTGCCGAGGGCAACTACTCTCACGCACTGATCCTCTATTTCGCGCTATGGGTTTTCGTCGTGGGCAATGCGCTCGGCATCGTGCTCGCACACACGCTCTCGGCGCTTCGAACGTTCGTAGTGCTGTCCGGCGTCGCATGCTCGCTGGCCATCGCCGCCATGCTGCCGGAAACAGAATACCCGCGCGTCCAGTTCTATCTCGTTATCCTGGCGATGGGGATGATCAATGCCACGGTGGAGCATATCGAGGGATTGCCTATAGGCCTGACCTATATCACCGGAGCCCTTTCCCGTTTCGGACGAGGTATCGGCCGCTGGATCGTCGGAGACCGCAACGCTGCCGGCTGGGTGATCCAGACCGTGCCATGGACAGGAATGGCGTCTGGTGCCGTCGCTGGTGC
Source organism: Pseudomonadota bacterium (assembly GCA_023433855.1). GTDB lineage: Bacteria > Pseudomonadota > Alphaproteobacteria > Rhizobiales > Rhizobiaceae > Neorhizobium. The sequence goes on from JAEYTV010000607.1 coordinate 571, forward strand.
GGTGATCACGAAGTACATGGGAAACAGTGCGCTCTGGGTGGTCGTGGCGGCCGTTGTTGCCTTGGCCTTCCTGACCGTGCTGCTGCCGAGATCGCTGCACCTGCACTTTCATCAGGAGCCTTCAAGCCCCTCTAGGCGGCGAAACTGACCTCTCCGGAGCCGAAGTTGTTTCTCATCTCGAAGTTGTTCTGGGTGTTTGCCCAGCCTCTCTCCCTCGCCTTCCTGCTCTGCGCCTTCGCCGCCATAACCCTTGTTGCGGGATGGCGGCGAGTTGGCGGCCTTGCCGCCTGTGCCGCTGCGCTTGTGCTGTTCATCACACTGTTCACCACACGGGATCCCTGGCTCTGCAGGTTCTCGAAGCACGCTTTGCGCGGCCGGACACGGAGCCAACGCAGGTCACCTGCATGATCGTGCTTGGCGGCGCACTGGATACGGAGATCAACACGGCACGCGGTGGGTTCGAACTCAATCAGGCGGCGGATCGGTATGTGGAAACCATGCGCCTCGCCCGGCGGCATCCCGGCGCGCGCCTGCTCATCTCCGGCGGAGACGGTTCGATCAGCGGAACCTATGAGAGTGAAGCGCAGACCGCCGAACGCTTGCTCTCTGCATTCGGTATCGCTTCGGAGAGGCTCGTAAAGGAAGACGCATCGCGCACGACCTATGAGAACGCTCGGAATACCGCCGAGCTTCTGAGAAGCGAGCGGCTCGATCAATGCCTTCTTCTCACATCTGCGTACCATATGCCGCGGGCAATCGGACTGTTGCGGAGAGTTGGCATCGCAGCCACGCCATGGCCGGTCGATTACCGCACCAGCGGCATCGTCCGTCCGTCCCTGGATTTTACCCAGCCGTCGCTTAATGCCCAGATCACCACCACGGCGGCACGCGAATGGATGAGCCTGCTGGCATACTATCTGGCCGGCCGTATCGACCAGATCTTTCCGAAGTGACTACTTTGTCGAGATGGTGACGAACCGTCCGCCCCGGACGCGAACGCGCATCTCGCAGGGTTGTGCGTCCTCCCGCTCGCAGAAGCGGGGGTGCATCTTCAGCAGGAAGACCATGTTCCCGAAATATTTGACGAAATCGTAGCCGTAGATCTGCGCGGTAGCGATCATGAAATAACCGCCCTCCTTTGCCTGAAGATAGAAGTTATGAGGGCAGCCATCGTTGTTGCAGGCAGGACCCCTCTTCCCATCACAGACAAGCTTGGCATGGTTGGACACAAGATCGATAATGCCATCATTGTTGATGTCGAACCGCTCGATGAAGCCAGGATCGAACTGAGCGATCTTGCACTCGGCGCGGAAGTGGTTCTTTTCGTAGATCTCCGGATCACTGATCAACGCCTGCTGGGCAGACGCGAGCGAAGGCAGCAACAGCAACATTGCGTGGATAAGCAGGATCAGGAGCGTTTTCACGGGATCACCTCCGCAAATCATCTGTTCATGGTGCACGTCCGCGGATGACGGGCACGGTTGACGGCTTCTATGATAGGACATGCCACTTGCGCGACGCTGACTCCTGAGAGAACACTTCCATGTCCTTGCCGATCATACTCGACTATGCGGGTGTTGCCGTTTTTGCCGCGACAGGAGCGCTGGCCGCATCCCGAAAGGAACTGGATCTCATCGGCTTCCTCTTCTTTGCTGCTGTCACCGGACTCGGCGGCGGCACGCTTCGCGATGTCACCCTCGGACGCACGCCGGTTTTCTGGGCCGTGGATCCGACCTATGTCCTGGTGGCCGTCGCTACCGGTGTTCTGGTCTACTGGACGGCGCATCGGGTAAACCGGCGCTACCGGCTTCTCGTCTGGCTCGATGCGATCGGGCTGGCGGCCTACAGCGTTCTTGGGGCGGCGAAGGGGATCGAGGCGACTGGATCGGCGACGATCGCGGTTGTCGCCGGGACCTTCACCGCCACATGCGGCGGCATCCTGCGTGATCTTCTTGCAAACGAACCATCGGTTCTGCTGCGGCCCGAGATCTACATCACGGCCGCGCTGGCGGGCGCAGCCGGCTTCACGGCGGGTAGCACGTTGGGCCTGCCTCCCTACGCGAGTTCCGCGCTCGGAATCACCCTCGCCTTTGCGCTGCGCGGCGGTGCGATCTACTACGGCTGGACTTTACCGCGGTACAAGTCGCGGCCGGGCCGTCCTGCTGATGAGGCAATGAAAGGTCCGCAGGGCGAATAGCCGATCACATCTTCTTTTCGCGCAAACGGATGATCACGTCCACGTGGGCGATTTCCATCCCCTGCGGCGCTTCCGGCAGATTGCCGATTTCCAGGTTGCTCACCGGAATGTCCAGAACCTCGTTGCGGCCCTCGACGAAGAAATGATGGTGATCGGAGATATTGGTGTCGAAATAGGTCTTGCTGCTTTCGACCGCCAGCACACGGATGAGGCCGGCTTCGGTGAACTGATGAAGCGTGTTGTAGACAGTCGCAAGCGAGACTGGCACCCCTGCGTCGGTTGCTTCCTCGTGAAGCTCCTCCACCGTCAAATGACGATCGCCCTTGGCAAACAGGAGGTCGGCAAGCGCTACACGCTGGCGCGTCGGACGCAGGCCGCAATGGCGCAGTCTCGCCTCGATTTCCGGGGTGGCCTCTGCCATGGTGCCTGCTGCTCCCACTCTCTCGCGTAGTCAGGTATCTTGAGCTTCGGATATAACTTTTACGCGCAGACCTTTCAATAGCCTCCGAAGAACCCGGGCCGAGCCACTAAAATTGCGCCCTCGGCCTCACAAAACACTGGTTTGAGCCCAACGCTTCCTATATGCGGACCTGAAACGATGATGTTCCGTACCCGGCTCTTCCCCAGGTGAGTGCGGCGTCATCATCAGGCTTCCATTGCGAGCCGGGAGCAGCAATGCTCCAGTCTGAAGAAGGTCAGAGCTAACGGGGGGAACGGAAATCAATGGCAACGAGACAGTCCAGCTTCAACTACGAAGAAATTCTCACCTGCGCTCACGGGAAGATGTTCGGCCCGGGCAACGCGCAACTCCCGCTGCCCCCCATGCTGATGTTCCACAGGATCACGGAGATCTCCGAGACAGGTGGGCCACACGACAAGGGCTTCATCCGCGCTGAATTCGACATCACGCCGGATCTCTGGTTCTTCGCCTGCCATTTCGAGGGCGACCCGGTGATGCCGGGATGCCTCGGGCTCGATGCCATGTGGCAGATGACCGGCTTCTACCTCGGCTGGCTGGGTGAACCCGGCAAGGGACGCGCGATCTCGACCGGCGAGGTGAAGTTCACCGGAATGGTAACCCCGCAGACCAAGCTTGTGGAGTACGGCATCGATTTCAAGCGTGTCATGCGGGGCCGTCTGGTTCTCGGCATCGCCGACGGCTGGATGAAGGCCGACGGGGAAGTCATCTACCGGGCGAGCGACCTCAGGGTTGGCCTCTTCCAGGAAAAGGCCGCCTGAAGGCATCCGCTGCCAAGCCAAGGAAAATAGAGAAGGGTTTGATGAGATGAGACGGGTAGTTGTCACGGGTCTCGGGATCGTATCATCCATCGGGAGCGATGCTGCCGAAGTCACGGAATCGCTGCGCCAGGCAAAGTCCGGCATATCATTCTCTCCCGATTTTGCCGAACACGGGTTCAAGTGCCAGGTGTGGGGACGGCCGAGCCTCGATCCGACAGATCTGGTAGATCGCCGTGCCATGCGCTTCCTGTCACAGGGCGGTGCCTGGAACCATGTCGCCATGAAACAGGCGATCGCCGATTCCGGGCTGGACGAGAAGGATTACAGCGAAAACGAACGAACCGGCATCATCATGGGTTCGGGCGGTCCTTCCACCCGCACGCTGATCGAAGCTGCCGAGATCACCATAAAGAACAACAGCCCGAAACGTATCGGCCCCTTCGCGGTGCCGAAGGCCATGTCATCGACCGCCTCGGCGACGCTCGCCACCTGGTTCAAGATCCACGGGGTCAACTATTCGATCTCGTCGGCCTGTTCCACGTCGGCTCATTGCATCGGCAACGCGGCCGAGATGATCCAGTGGGGCAAGCAGGACGTGATGTTCGCCGGCGGCCACGAAGATCTCGACTGGACGATGTCGAATCTCTTCGATGCCATGGGAGCAATGTCGACCAAGTTCAACGACCAGCCGGAGCGGGCGTCGCGTGCCTATGACGTGGACCGTGACGGTTTCGTCATCGCCGGCGGCGCAGGTGTCCTCGTTCTCGAAGAGCTTGAACGGGCCAAGGCGCGCGGCGCCAAGATCTATGCCGAACTCGTCGGCTACGGCGCCACATCCGACGGCTACGACATGGTCGCACCCGCGGGCGAAGGCGCGATCCGCTGCATGCGGCAGGCCCTCGCCACGGTCAACGGCGACGTGGACTACATCAACACCCACGGAACCTCGACCCCGGTCGGCGATTCCAAGGAAATCGGCGCCATTCGCGAAGTGTTCGGCGACAAGATGCCCCACATCCAGTCCACCAAGTCGCTGACGGGTCACTCTTTGGGTGCGGCAGGCGCACAGGAGGCGATCTACAGCCTGCTGATGATGCAGGAAGGTTTCGTCGGCGAAAGCGCCCACATCGACAAGATCGATCCCGAATTCGAGAACGTTCCAATCGTCCGCAGCCGTATCGACAATGCCAAGATCGACACGGCCCTTTCCAACTCGTTCGGGTTTGGCGGCACCAACGCCACGCTCGTTTTCCAGCGCTATAACGGATAACTCCATGACCGGATTCATGCAGGGGAAACGCGGCCTGATCATGGGAGTCGCCAATGACCACTCGATCGCCTGGGGCATAGCCAAGGCGGTCGCCGCACAAGGCGCGGAACTCGCCTTCACCTATCAGGGAGAGGCGCTCGGCAAGCGGGTCAAGCCTCTGGCCGCGGAACTCGGCTCGGATTTCCTGCTGCCGTGTGATGTCGAGAATATCGAGACCGTCGACGCAACGTTCGAGGCAGTCCGGGAGCGCTGGGGCAAGCTGGACTTCCTAGTCCATGCCATCGGTTTTTCGGACAAGAATGAACTCAAGGGCCTCTATGCCAATACCACGCGCGAGAACTTCTCTCGCACCATGGTGATCTCGTGTTTCTCGTTCACGGAGGTCGCGAAGCGTGCTGCCGACTTGATGCCGGACGGGGGCTCCATGCTGACCCTGACCTACGGTGGATCGGTGCGTGTCATCCCCAATTACAACGTCATGGGCGTTGCCAAGGCCGCACTGGAATCATCCGTGCGTTACCTTGCTGCCGATTACGGACCGCAGGATATCCGGGTGAATGCGATTTCTGCCGGACCTGTCCGCACCTTGGCTGGCGCCGGCATCTCCGATGCCCGTGCCATGTATTCATGGAACCAGAAGAACGCGCCGTTGCGCCGCACTGCGACCATCGAAGATATCGGCGGATCCGCACTCTATCTTCTGTCAGACCTCTCGCGCGGCGTCACGGGCGAGATCCATTATGTCGACGCGGGGTACAACATCACCTCGCTGCCGACGCTCGACCGCCTTCGCAAGGCAGACGTCGAGTAAAAACGGGGCACGCCCCGCACGGACCTTCGAACGGCCGCTCATCCGAAAGGAGGCGGCCGTTTTGTTGCCCGGTGACGACTTACTTGCGCGCCCAAAGAACCTTGAAGCGCGCGTTGCGGCAAAGTTCGCCGTGTTCGCGGAAGTCGGCAGCCAGAACGCTTTCATAAGGCAGGCCGCGGTTTGCCACCAGCATCAGCCTGCCGCCATTCTTCAAGGCTGACGCGGCTGTTCGTATCATGGCCCTTCCAAGCTCGGGGTCGGCTGCCTGTGCTTCATGGAACGGCGGGTTCATCATTACGAAGTCATACTTCTCCCGTACCGGCTCCCCGACCAGGTCGTGCCAATAAAAACGCGCATTCGCCTCAGGGCAGTTTCGGGAGAGGTTCCGCTTGGCAGCTTCGAGCGCGCGGTAGTCTGCCTCATAAAGATCAACACGGTTCAAACGCGGCGACTTCTCCGCAAGCGTCGCTGAAAGGTAACCCCAGCCTGCGCCGAAATCGGCAGCGTTGCCATCGAAATCGGTCGGCAGCCGGCTGGCGAGCAGTTCCGAGCCCGCATCTATGCGGTCGTGCGAGAACATGCCGGGTGCGGCCTCGTAGCGACCTTCCACCATGACGGGAGGTTTCTTCAGCGCGGCGACGGCAAGATCGATGTCCGCCGGTCTCGCGAACCAGAGTGCCACACCATGGTACTTAGGAGTGTAATCCAGCGGCAGCCCGAGCTTCATCAGCATGTTGCGCAGCGGCTGGATGCCATCTTCCTTGCCTCCTGCCACCACGACAATGCCTCCGGGCCGGACCCGCTCGAGCGCTTCGCCCACGCGGTTTTCGTTTTCACCACGATGCTTGCTGCACAGCACGAGGGCGAAGTCGTATTCCGAACCTTCCGCCTCCGGGAAGGCATTATCTCCAAGGCCCCGAAACAGCGGCCGGAAAGGCTGTACCGCGGTGACCTCCCCCAGGAAGCCGTCGGGCAAGACGTTCCCTCCCTCGGCGCCGAGGAAGAGCACGCGCTCGCCTGCAGCCGGCAGCGGAACCGCCTCGATAACAAAAGGGTGAAACAGGGTTTTCAGCGCGTCGCGGCTCATGACAGGTCCCGGCTATCGGCTTGGATACAGAAAAGGCGCGGAAAAGCTTCCGCGCCTCGATTTCTTCAAGAGAAGGAAGCTTATTCAGCTGCTTCGCCGTCTGCTTTCTTCTTCTCCTGGACGATTTCCTGGCCGGTGGCCTGGTCAACGACCTTCATCGACAGGCGGACCTTGCCGCGCTCGTCGAAGCCCATCAGCTTCACCCAGACCTTGTCGCCTTCCTTGACCACGTCCTGGGTCTTCGCCACACGCTCGGAAGCGAGTTGCGAGATATGGACGAGCCCGTCACGGGTGCCGAAGAAGTAGACGAAGGCGCCGAAATCAGCGGTCTTCACAACCGTGCCTTCATAGCTGGCGCCGACTTCCGGCTCAGCCACGATCGAATGAATCCACTTGCGGGCCGCTTCGATTTCCTTGCCGGAAGCGGAAGCGATCTTGACGGTGCCGTCGTCCTCGATGTTGATCTTGGCGCCGGTCTTCTCGACGATTTCGCGGATGACCTTGCCACCCGAGCCGATGACTTCGCGGATCTTGTCGACCGGGATGTTCATCACTTCGATGCGCGGCGCGAATTCACCGAGCTGGCCTCGGCTTTCCGAAAGAGCATTGGCCATTTCGCCGAGGATGTGCTTGCGCCCGCCCTGTGCCTGGCTGAGAGCGACCTTCATGATCTCTTCGGTGATGCCGGCGATCTTGATGTCCATCTGCAACGAGGTGATGCCGTCAGCAGTACCGGCGACCTTGAAGTCCATGTCGCCAAGGTGGTCTTCATCACCCAGGATATCCGACAGGACCGCAAAACGGTCACCTTCAAGAATCAGGCCCATGGCAATGCCCGCAACCGGCTTGGCCAGCGGAACGCCTGCATCCATCAGCGCGAGCGAAGTGCCGCAAACGGTCGCCATGGAGGACGAACCGTTCGACTCGGTGATCTCCGACACGACGCGCAGCGTATACGGGAACTGCTCCGCGCTCGGCAGCATCGGACGGATGGCGCGCCAAGCAAGCTTGCCGTGGCCGATTTCGCGGCGACCCGGAGAGCCCATGCGACCCGTCTCGCCGACCGAATAGGGCGGGAAGTTGTAGTGGAGCAGGAAGCGTTCCTTGTACATGCCCGTCAGCGAGTCGACATACTGCTCGTCCTCGCCCGTGCCGAGCGTGGCAACGACAATCGCCTGAGTCTCTCCGCGGGTGAAGAGCGCCGAGCCGTGGGTGCGTGGGAGGATGCCGACTTCCGATACGATCGGACGAACGGTCTCGAGATCGCGGCCGTCTATACGGCTCTTGGTGTCGAGGATGTTCCAGCGGACGATCTTGGCCTGCAGGTGCTTGAAGATAGCGCCAACTTCTTCGGCGGTGTACTTGGCTTCGCCTTCTTCCGGCAGGAAGTGCGCCTTCACCTTGGCCTTGACGGCGTCGACGGCCGCATAACGGTCAGCCTTCTGCGTGATCTTGTAGGCCTCGCGCAGTTCAGTCTCGAAATGCTGCAGCATCTCGGCTTCGAGCGCGGAATAGTCTTCCGGCTGGAAGTCGCGCGGCTCCTTGGCTGCCACTTCGGCAAGCTTGATGATCGCGTCGATCACCGGCTGGAAGCCCTTGTGGCCAAACATCACGGCGCCGAGCATGACGTCTTCGTTCAGTTCCTTGGCTTCCGATTCGACCATCAGGACGGCGTCCTGGGTGCCGGCAACAACGAGGTCGAGAACGGACTCGTCCATCTCGTCAAGATGCGGGTTCAGGATGTATTCGCCGTTGATGTAGCCAACGCGCGCGCCGCCAACCGGGCCCATGAACGGAACGCCGGACAGCGTCAGGGCCGCCGATGTCGCGATCATGGACAGGATGTCGGGGTTGTTTTCAAGGTCATGCTGGAGGACTGTCACGACGACCTGGGTGTCGTTCTTGTAGCCCTCCGGGAAAAGCGGGCGGATCGGCCGGTCGATCAGGCGGGAAACGAGGGTCTCGTTTTCGCTGGGACGACCTTCGCGCTTGAAGTAGCCGCCAGGGATCTTGCCGGCGGCGTAGGTCTTTTCCTGATAGTTGACGGTGAGCGGGAAGAAGTCCTGGCCGGGCTTTGGGGCCTTGGCGGAAACAACGGTGGCCAGAACGACGGTTTCACCGTAAGTCGCGAGAACGGCGCCGTCGGCCTGGCGGGCGATCTTGCCCGTTTCCAGCTTCAGCGGCCGACCGGCCCATTCGATTTCGACAGAGTGCGTATTGAACATATCTTGTCCTTCAATGCGGGAGCACACGCTCGCCAAGCAGGCGCAGCGCACAGTCGACCGCAAGTGATGCGACACATCACGGGCAAGACAACGGGAGGCTTTGCGTTCGACGGCTCCTGGCACGCCGTGACCAAAGCCTCGCGGGCTTCGGCCGAAAGCATCCGGCAATCCTGCCCCATGACAGGTCGGCGGTTGTGAGGCAGCCCGGCCCATCCGGATCTGCCGATATTGTCGCCACGCATAATAAGGCGCGGCGCCAGCAATTGCATCGGGCGGAGCCCGATAAGGCATTCGGCGGGCCTGGGGTCAGAACCGCCGAATAATTTCTTAGCGGCGGATACCCAGGCTACCGATCAGCTTGGTGTAACGGCCTTCATCCTTCTTCTTGAGATAGTCAAGAAGAGAGCGACGGCTGGAGACCAGCGTCAGAAGACCACGGCGGGAATGATTGTCCTTCTTGTGGCCCTTGAAGTGCTCGGTCAGGTTGTTGATGCGCTCCGTCAGGATCGCGACCTGAACTTCGGGTGAACCGGTATCGCCCTCGGCGGTTGCGTATTCCTTGATAAGGGCCGCCTTGCGCTCTGCAGTGATCGACATCGGATATCCTTTCTTGTGAAGAGGAAACAGGGACGCCAAAAGCCGGGATGTCGTCCAGCATTGGCCGTGAAAGCATGGTTTGGCGCGTATAGGCAGCCTTCGATGCTGGCGCTGCCTATAAACCAATTGCACCCTGATGGAAAGAGGCATCTCTTTCGCTTTGAGGCCGGGCGATAAACCTGCAAAGGTTCGGCCGCAACAGCAACCTTGGCCACGCAAGGTCTCGGGGGCGTTTTGGAGGTCTGTTAGCCGAATACCCGCTTCGGACGGAATTCGCCCTCCCCGATCTCGCCAATGGCGATCAGTCGCCCGCGGGCAGTCGCATAGGCTTCCGCTTCGGCCACGGGAGCGGAACGGCCGCGCAAGATGATCGGATTGCCCATCCGGATGCGATGGGCCTGATCGTCCGTCACTGGCACATGCGGCAGGCTAGACAGCGCTTCGGCCGTCTCGATCAGGTAGGCATCGAGCGCCGCGAGGCGCTCGTCGCGATCCTCGATCGTCTCGAGCGCCACCAGATCGGCCAGAGGTACCATCTTATCTTCGCCGAATGGGGCAACGAAGGTGCGCCGCAGCTCCGATATGTGGCCGTAGCAGCCAAGGTCGCGGCCCAGGTCGCGCGCAAGTGCGCGGACATAGGTTCCCTTGCCACACTCCACCTCGAAATGGGCCGCATCAGCGGTGGCATCCAGAAGAGTGAGCCGGAAGATTTCCACCTCCCGGGAGGGAATCTCCACGACCTCGCCATCGCGAGCGAGGTCGTAGGCGCGTTCGCCAGCAATCTTGATCGCCGAGAATTGCGGCGGAACCTGGCTGATCGTGCCGGTATATCT
>JAEYTV010000614.1 GCA_023433855.1 Pseudomonadota bacterium
GCGGGGGATTGGGGCGAACCATCGGACGTGGGAAACGCCGTCAGCTTTCTGATTTCTCCCGGCGCGCACTACATCACCGGCGTGATGTTGCCGATAGATGGCGGCTACAGCATCGCCTGATGCATTCACGCAGCTGTCCAGCGTGAGCCACCTTGCCCGCGTCCTCGTCTGCCTACATGAGTTTCGGTCGAAACAGTCTTGCGATGCATGATGTTGGCGTCCATTGATGGCGTTACCAGGTCAGCTGCCGAACTGATGGAGCGCCGCCAGGTATGGCACTTGATTTTTCGCAGCCGCGCGGCGAGGCCGCGCTGGTATTTGGTGGAACGGGCAACGAAGCTCCGTGTTGGGTCAGCACGGGAACGCGCGATCGAGATCCATGCTGTGACCAAGGTGAACGGGAACTCAACCGATGGGTGTCCCGCACACCGCCGTCCCACCAAAGCCTCCGATTCTTAGCGGCCGCTTCGGTCGATTGGGCCTCAATCGTCGTCCGGTAACGGATTGCGCTCGACGATATCTTGCCCCCTTGGGTCTGCAGACCACTGTACGAACTGGATGAGCGCGTCGACTTGGTCGTCGTGTCGAGCGTTCGGGAAACCGTTGAGTTCCGATCGGAGATCGTTGAGGTAAGGCGCGGATTGCGGCAGGAGGTAATTGCCTGTCTGAAGTCGGGCCGATTGGGCTTCTACCCGCGTTGCCTTGTCGTTGCGGGGTAGCTCACCAATGTAGAGGCGCTGATAGCGCTCCTCCTGGCGGAGTTGTTGAAGCAGTGGAATTCCTGATCCCGTGGCTTCCACGATCACGGTATCGGCGCGCCAACGCTCGGCCCAGACCTGGGCTCGCGACTTAAGGTCGGTAAAATCGAGCCGCGCCCGGATCGACCAGATGCCATTTCTTGTCGCGTAGACCCCACGTCATGCCGACCGAGAAGTCACTCGTCGGCTCGGCGCTGAAACCTGTATCCCAGCTCTGAAACATGGTGAAAAATCTCCCGCGGTGGATCAACCAGGTCATGCGTTCCGAACCACTCCCAGCGGATGCGATTGCCGCCGGGAGGCGTCGGATCCTGCTATGATAGTGGTTCCGGAGCCGCAGAAAGCATCGAGCACACCATCACCGGGATTGGTACAGTCCTTGATGGCATCAGCCACGAGCGCCCATGGCTTCACCGTGGGGTGACTCTTGAGGTCGTCCCTGCGCCCGCGTCGAAAGGTGTTGGCGCCGGGGTAGGTCCGGTAGCGACCGTGCTTGCCGAACTGAACGTTGTTGATATGCGCAACACTGTCGTCGCCGTTTTTGAAGACGTGGACAAACTCCGTTTGTTGCCTGTACAGGCTTCCCATCCCGGCGTTGGTTTGGCCCAGGTGCAGGTGGTCTTCAGGGTAAGCCCTGCGTCCCAGGCTGCGGTGAGAACCTCGAGCCCATGCAAGGCGTCCATACAGACATAATGCAGTGAACCTGCAATCGAGTGAGTGCGCAAAGCTTGAGATAAGCAGCAGAAACGCAATGAACTCTGCGACGCTCATCTCGCCGGACGCCATGCCGAATTCGCGGTGTCGGACCTTTCCGAGGCCGCTGACGTGCCCTTGGATCAAGAGGTTGTAGGGTGGGTCACTGAAGACGGCGCGGACCTTGAGCCCGTCCAGCAGAACCTGATAGCTGACATCTTCAAGGCTCGAACCGCACAAGAGACGGTGTTTTCCGAGCAGCCAGAGATCACCGATCGTGTAACTGACCGATCTTCAGAAGGCTCTTCGATATTGTCCAGCGGATCAGAGCTAAGCTCTGCCACGCGATTATCGGCAATGCGGAACGCTCGCACTTGGGCTGGGGTCAAATGACTGACCCGGACGACTGGCACCTTATTAAGGGCTAGTCTCTTGGCGGCCAGAAGACGCCCGTGGCCGGCAATGACAACGCCATCCCGGTTAATCAGGATAGGTGCCAGAAAGCCTGTTTTATCGATGCTATGTGCGAGCTTTGTGATCTGGCGCTCACCGTGACCACGAGGATTACGCTCAAATGGAGTAGTCTCGTCGGGGGCGAATATGTTCGATTACCGATGCGAGTCTTGGGGTGAGGTTCTCCTGTGCGACAACTGGGCGTGAACGGGTTCGTACTCGTCGACGCATTGCGCCTTCGTCACCTGCGCTTGCGTCCAGGTGGAGGCTTGCTGTTGCGTGCCGATCTGGCGGAATAAGGTTTGACATCTTTTATTCTCAGTATAGTATTGACAAATATAGTATATGTTGCTAACATTTCTCCGTTTATCTGTAAGATTACGAGAATTGTTTTGTCAATATCCCGTACGATTTAAGAATGCTGTTGACGAAAACTTCGTATGTTGCTGGTGCCTGAAAAGGTGCCTTTCTTTGCCGATGAAGTGGCAGGCCTCGAAACTAGCGATCTGGAGGTTCTCACTGCCCGTGCGCCATGAACGTATGGCCGCGGCGTTCGCTCGAAGCGGCGAGGGATTGAGCACAATGCGGTGCGGGCACACCGCAGAAAATGAGGATGACCACACTAGCGTTGGCACCTCGCATTCTGCGGAGGGGTTCAAAGGTGAGTGGGGGGCCGCTTAACTCCGCGCCGCCAATTTTTACGTTCTTTCCCGTGGGCTGATGGGGCAATCCCAGTTAGCCAAGAAAAATTCCCAGTTAGCTCTCCCTGGGAAATGTCCTTGAAAGTCAACAAATTCAGACACTTACAGGCAGTAGAAACACGAGTCAGAACCGAATTTTGCGTGTCTTCCCAGTTTTTGACGCGGGAACTGGGAATTTGTCTGCAGAGACGGGTTCGCAGAAGACTGCGCACACCGCCAGCTAGTCTCTGTAAGCCGCCACCAAGCGCATATCAGCGGAATTGCTGCGACTGTGCCGGGACTTTGCCCGATCGCGCATTCTCGGCCTTGCGTTCTCGACGCGCATTTCGGCCGCAGACGGGCGCTTTCTGCACAGGCGCACTCGGCAGTGCGGTTCTCGATGCGACGGGTAAGGCGGCTTCAGGCCGACTCCAAGCCTATGGCGTCGCGCTCCCGAAGATAGCGCCGCACGAACGTGGCAGTGTTCTCATAGTGGGCGGCGAGCAGCGCCCGCGCCTTCACGGCGTCGCGCGCCAGCGCCGCGTCGCGGATCGCCCTGTGCTCGCCGTCGACGTCGCGCTTGCCGGTTTCGACGGAGAGCGAGAAGCGCCTGTAGCGGTCGGCCCGGTCGTAGAGCGCCTTGCAGAACTCGAGCAGGATCTGCGAGCCGCACGCCGACAGCAGCGCCTCGTGGAAGTCGGCATGCCGTGCCTCCCAGCGCTCGTCGTGGAGGCGGATGTCCTCCTGCTGCCTCGGTAGGCGCTCTAGCAGGTGCAGCGTCGACATCAGCTTCGCCTCCCAGTGCTCGTCGCCATGCTCGATCGACCGCTCAAGCGCCCAGCCTTCGACCAGGATGCGCGTGCGCACCAGGTCGTCGAGGTCGCCGATGCTCAGTGAAGTCACCCTGTAGCCGCGGTTATGCTCGCCTTCGACCAGCCCGGCGGCGACGAGACGCGCCAGCGCCTCGCGCACCGGCGACACACTCATCCCGCAGAATTCCTGGAGTTCCTGGAAGCGCAACTGGCCGCCGGGCGGGAACCGTCCGTCGAGGATCGCACCGCGCAGGTTCTGCCAGGCTTGTTCGCTTCTGCTTCGTCCCATACGCCACATCGAATGGATTTTCGAAAGTGTTGACACTTACCGAAAATGGTGGCTTTTGCAAATCCGACAAAAGTCGGGGAGGAAACGACGTGCGTTTGCTGTTCAAGGGCGTTCTGGCTGCGTTCACGGTGATCTGCGGGCTGGCGCAGGCCGCCGAGGTCACCATCCGCTTCCCGGTGGAGTATTCGCTGGAGGTCGCCCCCGGCGCCGCCAACCGCGAGTTCAAGCAACTGGTCGAGGAGCGCACCGGCGGCCGCGTCGACGTCCAGCTCTTTCCGAGCGGCAGCCTCTACAAGGGTCTCGATCTCGTGCAGGCCATTCTGCGCGGCGATGCCGAGATGAGCACGCTGACCTCCGCCTACTGGACTGCGCTGTCGCCCAAGCTCGCGGTGTTCGAACTGCCCTACGCCTTCCCCGAGCGTGGCGATTTCTACAAGGCCATCGACGACGGCGGCTTCATCGAGAGCGCCTATGACGAGGTCGTCGCCAAGGGCGCCAAGCCCATCACCGTCCTTCCCTACGACCATTTCGCCTTCGCCACGCGCGAAACCGCGATCCGCGCCCCCGGCGACATGGCCGGACTGAAGATCCGCGGCCTCGGCAAGATCAACTCGGCCATGGTCGAGGCGCTGGGCGCCTCGCCGGTCTCGCTCAACCTGGTCGAAACCTCGCCGGCGTTGCAGCAGGGCGTCATCGACGGTCTGAACGCGCCCATCGATATCGTCCTCGCCTACAAGTGGCACGAATCCGCCCGGCACGTGACCTACGCGCCGGCCTACCTGTCCTTCTATCCGTGGATGGTGAATGCGGCGTGGTGGGACGGCCTGGACCCGGAGCTGCGCGACATCATCCAGAAGACCGCCGCGGAAGTTTCGCTCAACCACCGCAAGCGCTCCGAGGACGAGACGCAGAAGGCCATCGATGCGCTACGCGCCGCCGGCGTCGACGTTCACGTCCAGACACCGGAGGAGCGCGCCGCCTGGATCGAGAAGACCGCAGGCGTCTGGGACGCCTTCGCGCCGCAGATCGGGCCGGAGCTCATCGAACGCGTGCGCGGCTACGGCCGCGACTGACAACGACCGAACCAACGACCGCCAGGGAGACAACCATGCTGAGAACGCTTCTGCGCGCCGCGCTCGTCGTCGCCGCTTCCACCGCCGCGTCGATCGCCGCGGCCGCCGGCGTCACCATCCGCTTCCCGATCGAGTATTCGCTCGAGATCACGCCGGGCAAGGCCAATGCCGAATTCAAGCGCCTGGTCGAGGAGCGCTCCAACGGCCGGATTGAGGTGCAGATTTACGCCAGCGGCAGCCTCTACAAGGGCCTCGACCTGGTGCAGGCCGTGCTGCGCGGCGATGCTGAGATGACGACGCTCATCGGCGCCTACTGGAGCGCCTTGTCGCCGAAGACGGCCGTGTTCGAACTGCCCTTCGTCTTCCCGACCAAGCAGTCGTTCTACGCCGCCGTCGACGACGGCTTTTTCCAGAAGGCCTATTCCGAGGTCGAGGAGAAGGGCGCCGCAGTCATCGGCGTGCTGCCCTTCGACTATCTGGTCCCCGGCACCCGCGCCACGCCGCTGATCAAGCCGGAGGATTTCGCAGGGCTGAAATTCCGCGGCCTCGGCAAGGTCAACACCGCCATGCTCCAGCACCTCGGCGCGACGCCTGTTTCCCTCAACTTCGTCGAGATTTCTCCGGCGATCCAGCAGGGTCTGATCGACGGGCTTAACGTTCCGACCGACAACTACATGATCTATAAGTGGAACGAGTCCATCAAGAACGTCACCTACGCGCCCTACTACATCGCCTTCTACCCCTGGACGGTGAACAAGGCTTGGTGGGACGGTCTCGATCCCGAACTGCGCACCATCATCCAGGACGTGGCGACAGAGGTAACGACCCAGCAGCGCGCCATCGCCGAGGCGGCCTCCGATCAGGCCATCGAGGACATGCGCGCCGGCGGCATCGACGTGCACATCCAGACGCCCGAGGAGACCAAGGTCTGGATGGAGGCGACGCAGCCCGTGTGGGATCAGTTCAAGGACCAGGTCGGCCAGGAGCTGATAGACCAGGTCAAGACCTACCAGCAGCAGTGACCATGCGCGGCATCAGCGATGCGCTTGCGCGGCTGGAGGACGGCATCGCTGCCGTCCTTCTCGCCCTCGTGCTGGGAATAGTCACATACGAACTGACCGTCCGAGGCCTCCTGGGGCGCTCCAACCTGTGGACCGACGAACTGTCGCGGGTGATCATGATCGCGATGGTCTATTTCGCCGCCATCGGCGTGACGCGCGACGGGACGCACGTCCGGGTCGAATTGTTGCTCGACCGCCTGCCGTCCCGCCCGCGCGCCATGCTGGAAAAACTGTCCGACGTGCTGTGCCTCGCCTTCGCCCTGTCCGCCACGTGGCTCGGCATCGACTATGTCCGCGAGTCCATCCGCTTCGGCATCTCCTTTGCCCATTCCAACCTGCCCTTCCCGGTCTGGGTGGCGCAGCTCATCGTGCCCGTGGCCTTCGGCCTGATCAGCCTCCGGCTGCTCATGCGGCTTTTCGGCCTGTCGCGGCAGGTCCACACCGAATCCACGGAAATCTGACGCCATGGCCTATTTTCTCGTTGGCGGGATTCTCCTGCTCCTAGCCATTGGCGTTCCGGTTGGCTTCGCGCTCTGGCTTACCGGGCTGGCGGCTGTCCTCCTGTTCGGTATGACCTCGCTCACGCAGGTCGCCCAGTCCATTTACACCGGTCTCGACAGCTTCGTCCTCCTGGCCATTCCCTTCTTCATCCTCGCCGGCAACATCATGCTGAAGTCGGGCTTCGCGAAGTATCTTTTCGATTTCATGCAGAGTCTCGTCGGCAGCGTTCCGGGCGGCGCGGCCGTCGGTGCCAGCGGCGCGTCGGCCGTCTTCGGCGCGATGACCGGTTCGTCGGTCGCTTCCGCAGCGGCGCTCGGTCGGGTCATGATCCCAACCATGGAGACGCTCGGCTACCCGCGCAAATACACAGCCGGCCTGATGGCCGCCGGCGGCACGCTCGGCATCCTCATTCCGCCGAGCGTCACGCTCGTGATCTATGGCGAGATGGCGCAGCAATCCGTCAAGGACCTGTTCCTCGCCGGCGTCATCCCGGGCCTGGTTGCCGCCGCCGCCATCGGCGCGATGGGTTTCGCCATCGCACTGCGCAAGGGCTACGGCAAGCGCACCGAGGTTTTCTCATGGGGCGCTGTCTGGAAAACGTTCCGCAGGGCGGCGCCCGCGCTGGTCATGCCGGTCATCGTCCTCGGCGGCATATATGTCGGGGTGTTCACGCCCACCGAGGCGGCCGCCATCTCCGTCATCTACGGGTTCCTGGTCGGCGCCCTGGTCTACCGCACGCTAGGGGTGCGCGATCTGCCCAGCATCTTCAACGAGAGCGCCCGCGCCACGGCCAGCGTCCTCTTCATCCTCTCCGGCGCGCTGTTCGTCGGCATGCTTGCCACGTTGGCGGGCATTCCTCAGGCGATTGTCGCCGCGGTCGATTCGCTGCAGCTCTCGCCGCTCGGCTTCCTCTTCATTGTCAGCGCCGTCCTCATCGTGCTGGGCTGCTTCCTTGACGGCTTCACGCTGCTGACGGTCGTCACACCGCTCCTGCTGCCGAGCGTCCATACGCTGGGGATCGATCCGATCCATTTTGCCATCGTCCTGGTGCTCAACATCGAGATCGCCGCAATCACGCCACCGATCGGGCTGAACCTTTTCGTCATCGCGGGCATATCCGGAACGACGATGCAGGAGGTTTCGCTAGGCTCCGTGCCGTTCATCTTCGTCCTGATTGCGGTATTGGCGCTCATCATGCTCGTGCCCTGGCTGTCCCTTGCGCTGATCTGAGGAAGCTCACATGGCGATACCGATCATCGACGCCCATCATCACGTCTGGCGCCGCGCCGACCAGCCCTGGCTGCAGGGCCCGACCGTCCCGCGCATCTTCGGCGAATACGACGCGATCAAGCGCGATTATCCGATGTCGGAGTTCCTTGACGACATCGCCGGCTCCAACGTCGTCGGCTCGGTCTACGTCCAGACCAACTGGTCGCCCGACCGCGCCGTCGAGGAGGTGGAGTGGGTGCAGTCGATCGCCGACGATACCGGCTGGCCGCATGCCATCGTCGGCTTCGCCGACCTCATGTCCGAGGGCGTCGAGCCCGTTCTCGCCGCCCACGCGAGGTCGCCGCTCATGCGCGGCGTCCGCCAGCAGCTTCACTGGCACGAGAACCCGCAATACCGCTTCGCCAGCGGGCCGAACGCAATGGCCTCGCCTGTCTTCCGCAAGAACCTGGCCCTTCTGCAGGATCATGGCTGGCTGTTCGAGTTGCAGGTCTTTGCGCCGCAGATGGAGGACGCTGCCGCGCTTGTGCGGGAATTCCCCGGCATCATCTTCGTCCTTGAACATGCCGGTATGTTGGAGGATTTGTCGGGCACGGGCCGAGCCGAGTGGCGTGAGGGCATGAAGCGCCTTGCCGACCTGCCCAACATGCACACCAAGCTGTCGGGTCTCGGCACCTTCATCCACCGCAACGATCCGGCTCACGTCGCGAAGCTCACCTCGGAAACGGTCGCCCTGTTCGGCTACGAGCGCTGCGTGTGGGGATCGAACTTCCCTATCGAGAAGCTTTGGACCGACTACGCCACGCTCGCTGACTCAGCTCGGCGTGCCGTGTCGTCGCTTCCCGATGCACAGCAAAAGGCGATCCTGCACGACAATGCGAGCCGGCTCTATGCCATTGGCTGAGGTGGATGCGCGCGGCCTGGCGTCGCGCCAAAGGTGTAGCCCCAAGTTGCTTCAGCTGATTGACAATCGCCGTTGACAAGCTCTGGTTTCAGCCAACATCAATTCGGCAATTGAAGATTTGCCGCATGACAACGACCGAAGATTCGTCTGCAACTGAAACGAAGGATGCATGTTGTGTGCCCGCCAGCGATCGCGGATGCGCAATAACACCAGCGGGTTCTCCAAATGGGACCGGCACACGCTCTCATCCGCTGGTTGTTCCAGGCGGCAGAAGCTTCGTCGGCACCAATGTGCCGGCGATCCCTCAGGACGGAGAAGGACCTGAACGTCCAGTCCGGCTCAGAGATTTTATGCTGGAAGCTCAGACCGTGACCATTGTCCGCTTCGCGGAATTCGTCGCGGCAACCGGTTATGTCACCGAGGCCGAGCGTTTCGGTTCGTCTGCCGTCTTCCGTGGGGGGCTCGCCGGATCGAGCAATGATGAAGCTGTGCAGAATCTGCCCTGGTGGTCCAACATCGAGGGAGCCTGCTGGTCGAGGCCCGAGGGGCCGGGATCAGATTCGGACGCCCGCCAGGATCACCCGGTCACGCATGTTTCGTGGAACGATGCTCAGGGTTTCACGGCTTGGGCTGGAGGACGGCTACCGTCCGAGGCCGAGTGGGAGCACGCGGCGCGTGGCGGACCCCAGAGACGCCGCTTCCCATGGGGCGAAGAAGAGCCGGACGACAACCAGGTGTACTGCAACATCTGGCAGGGTCGCTTTCCTCACCTGAACACCATGGTCGATGGCTATGCGGCTACAGCTCCCGCGCGCAGCTTCGATCCCAATCCGCTTGGATTCTACAACATGGCGGGCAACGTATGGGAGTGGACGGCAGATGCTTTCCGTGTGCATTCCCTGGGGCAACAGGCGAAGAGCCGCAACGAACAGTCCCGGCGATCCAGCGACAAGACGCTGAAGGGCGGCTCCTATCTCTGCCACAAGAGCTACTGCTATCGCTATAGAATAGCGGCTCGGATGGCGCTCAGCCCCGACAGTTCGGCAAGCAACGTCGGCTTTCGCGTTGCCTATGACGCCTGACGTCGGCTCATAGCAGCCTTCACCATCGATTTGCCGGCTGTCGATCGCGAGCGCGTCGAAGGGCGGTCGCCATCTACGCCCATATTCAGAAGATTGATCTTGTTCCTGAGCGTGTCGATGAAACGATCGAGCAACGGCGTCGATACCATGTTGGCACGCCTGACAATGCCGACCTTGCGCAGGAACTTGAACCCTTCCAGCTCAAACTTGGACAGCATCGCCATTTGTTCCGAGCGTGTGTTGGCCTCCGGCATGATCGTCAGCAGACCCCTGCTGTTCACAAAATGATGGAGGATAACATCGGAGTTGGTGGCGATCTTGAAGCGCGGTTTCTTGCCGAGCCTCTCGACGAAATAAGCTTCGAGAGCGGTGCGGCCTGCCTCTTCGAGCTCCGGGACGATCCATTCCTTGCTTCGCAATTCGGCGGCGCTGACGATGCGGTCGGCGAATTCATGCCTCGCCGGGCAGATGCCGACGAAACGATCGGTGAATATCGGTTCAATCTCGAACGTGTCGTCGTCTTCGAGGCGGTTATACATTCCGATGAAGAAGTCTATGCGATTGCCCAAAAGGGCTTGGCGCAGGTGGTCGGCATGATCGGTCATCACGGTGAAATCCACATCCGGGACGACGTCGCTGAAGGCGCCCATCGTCTCCGCCGATATCTTGACGAAGGATGCGCCGGCGCCGAACGCGATCCTGCCCGACGAGCCTGACGCGAGCGCCTTCAGGACGTCCCGGGTGGTGTCGAAATCGCTGAGTATCCTGCGGGCATGGGGTTCGAGGGTGAGCGCGAAAGCGGTCGGCTGGACGCCGCGCGACAGTCTCTTGAAGAGCGGAACGCCGTAACTTTCCTCCAAGGCGCTGATGCTCTTGCTGAGGGCAGGCTGGCTGATGTTGAGATGACGCGACGCCTTGAGGATGCTGGCACACTCCAGCACGGCAATGAAATGGCTGAGTTGGCGGATGTTCATCGGTCGGAACTCTGTTCTCACAATCGGACGCGGAGGCGTCCATATATTCACAAAAGCTATATATATGAAAATAAAAGAAACTTGTCGTTCTATATCAGCGCAGGAATATTGGCGCCAACAGCCTAGGGAGGATGGCGTGACGATTTTCAGCAAGCTTTCAAAAACGACCGTGCAATCCGTTGCGATGGTTCTGATGCTCGGGGGCAGCGCACTGGCCGCCGACCAGCCGCCAATCAATGTCGTGATAAATCAATCCCCATGGCTCAACGGCTTCTCAGGGATCGTCGATCTCTACGAGCAGCAGACGGGCAACGAGGTCAATCTCGACG
Organism: Pseudomonadota bacterium; assembly: GCA_023433855.1. GTDB lineage: Bacteria > Pseudomonadota > Alphaproteobacteria > Rhizobiales > Rhizobiaceae > Neorhizobium. Next base: position 10,837 of record JAEYTV010000614.1, read on the forward strand.
TCAACCCATATGCGGGCAGCCTCGAGAAGCAGCGCAACGCGGTCCGTTCGCAGCGCAGCGAGTACGATCTCCTGATCATCAACGGGATTTTCTATCAGGAGATGTATCATGGCGGGTTCCTGGAGCCGCTCAAGAACATCGATCCCAATTTCCAGTTGGACCCGCAAGTCTACACGTTCGACGACACGTTATGGTTCGACTCTAAGACCAAGACCGTGAACAGGCAGACCGGCGATCTGCTCACTGTGCCCGTCAATCCGAACGTGACGCTGCTTTTCTACCGGAAGGACCTCTACGACGAGCATGGGCTGAAGGTACCCGCCACCTGGGACGAACTGCTCGCCAACGCCAAGGCGCTGCACAATCCGCCCGAGATGCTTGGAATGGTGCAGCGTTCCGCCCGCGCGGCGATATCGATCAGCTGGGACTTCTGGCCCTATCTCATCAGTCATGGCGGCTCGCTTTTCCGCGATGACAAGGGCGGCGACTTCTTCGTCACCCTGAATAGTCCGGAGGCGCGCGAGGCTCTGGAGACATATGTAAAGATCGGCAAGGAGGTCGGGCCTGAGAACCGGGCCAATGTCGACCAGGCGGAGATCATCCAGAACCTGGTGACCGGCCGTGCCGCTCATGCGATCCTTACCGCCGCGGCCCAGTCGCAGATGGACGACCCGAACAATTCCGCCGTCGTCGGCAAGATCGGGTACGCCAACATCCCGCACAAGGAAGGGTTCCCTTCCGCACCGGCCTTGGGACACTGGCTTGCCGGAGTTCCGAAGAACGTTCCCCAGGAAAATAAGGTGGCGGCGCTTGAGTTTCTCAAGTGGTTCCAGAAGCCGGAAACACAACTTGAGTACGCCAAGCTTGGCGGTACGCCCGTCAGTGCCGCCGCCTTCGAGTCCGATTTCGCCAACCAGCAGGAAAACCGCTACATGAAGACAATGGTGGAGGCCCTGCCGATGGCCCGTCAGATGACCACCGTGCCGGAAGGCGCGGCGATCATTTCGGTCCTGGAACTGGGTCTCAACCAGGTAGTGGCGGGAGAACTGACTGTTCCCAAGGCGTTGAATTCCATGTCGGCGGACATTGAAAAGATCATGTCCGAAGCCGGCTACAAGACAGGGCGGCTGCCTGATCTGCCCGAGTAAATTCGGGGATCCGGCAATCCTTTTTGCCCCATTCAAGCTATTCCAATAGCGGTGCCTCCGAAGGCACCGCCGCGTAGGACTAAACAAAATCATGGCGCAGCGATCGGCCTACGGAACTGCAAAATATCTTTCCGTCCTGCCGGCGCTTTTCTTTCTTGTGGCACTCACCGTCGTGCCGATCGCCAATCTTTTCCTGCTGAGTTTCTTCAATGTCGAATGGTCGGGCGGGCAAGCTGTCTGGCATTGGCAAGGACTGGCCAACTACATCGCGATGGCATCGGACAGATTGCTGAAGGCAGGCGTCTGGAACACGTTGATCCTCGTGTTCGTCGCGACGACGCTTCAGGTCGCTATCGGTCTCGGCCTGGCGGTCGTCTGCTCAAAGCTCGGCAAGGCCTCCAACGTCTACAGAACTCTTTTCCTGCTGCCGATCCTCATTCCGGGCATCATCATCGGCGCCATCTGGAAGCTGATGTACAATTCCCAGTTCGGCGTCATAAACCAGGTGCTCGGCATATTCGGATTCCCGTCTGTCGACTGGCTCGGTTCGCCATCTCTGGCGCTTGCCTCAGTGATCGTGGTCGACATCTGGCATTGGACGCCCTTCTCGTTCCTGCTTCTGCTTGCGGCCGTCGAATCCTTGCCCTCGGACATCACTGAAGCGGCAAAGATGGACGGCGCGAATGCCTGGCAGGAATTCCGCTCGATCACACTGCCACTGCTATTGCCGGCGATTGGCGTGACCTACGCCTTTCGGGCGGTGACGGCATTCAAGGTCTTCGACGAGATCTACCTTTTGACCGGCGGCGGCCCCGGCACGTCCACGGAAGTCATCAGCTTCACGATCTACCAGCGCTTTTTCGTCCAGGACAATGCCGGCTACGGAGCGGCCATCTCGATGACGGTCATATTCGTGGTGGCGCTCATCATTGCGGTCGTCCTGACGCGTCGCCAGCGGATAATGAACTGAGCATGGCGACGTCCTCGCACAACTTCAACTTCCGTCAGCGCGCCAGGCTCGGCCAGCACCTGATACTGCTGGCCGCCGCGATCATCGTGCTCCTTCCTTTCTGCTGGATTGCGGCCGCGGCGTTCAAGACCCAGATCGTTCTGCTGATGGGAAACCTGACCTTCAGCCCGGTCCTGTTGAATTTCAACGAAGTGCTGTTCGGCCGCACGTCCACATATCCCCGCAGCTTCCTCAACAGCCTGATCGTCGCCGGCTGCAGCACCGTGCTGGTCATCGCGGTCGCGTTCCTGGCCGGCTATTCCCTGTTCAGGATGCGCTGGCCGCGCTGGGTAACGCACATCTTCCTGCTCTGGGCAATGGTGTTCAACCTGGTGCCGCCGGTGGCCCTGGCGGGCGCCTGGTACGAACTCTATCGCGACGTTGGCCTGCCTGGCGGCCTGTTCGCTCTCGTCCTCAGCCACACCACGCTTCATCTGCCGATGGCTCTGTGGTTGCTGTCGAGCTTCCTGAACGACATTCCGCGCGAACTGGAAGAGGCGGCAGTGGTCGACGGCGCTGGGTTCGGCGCGCTTCTTCTTCAGGTCATAATGCCGATCCTGATGCCCGGACTGGTCTCGACCGGCATCCTCGTTTTTATTTTCAGCTGGAACGAGTTCCCCGTCGCGCTTGCGCTGACCAGCAGTCAGTCGGCGACCGTGCCGGTGGCGATCGCCAAATTCGCACAGGAAAACGAGATAAAATACACGCAGATGGCAGCGGCCTCCGTTCTGTCGGCGCTGCCAGCCTTGCTTGCGCTGATCTTCGGTCAGCGATGGATCGTGAAGGGTCTGACAGCCGGAGCGGTCAAATGAGGCGCGACGAACTGCTGCAATTGCGCCGCCATTATTCTTCACTCGACGCCTTTGCCGGCTCCAGGCTTGTCTCCCTCGAGGATGGTGGCGGGCGCGGATTGCGCCTCCTGGAGATGCGATCGGGCGGAGGTCTGGAACTGGAGGTCGTCGTCGATAGAGGCTTCGATATCGGGAGGCTCGCAATCAACGGCGTTACCGTCTCATGGCATTCGTCAGGAGGGATCCGGCAGGTCGGGCTGACCGATCCCCAATCGGATCGCGGGCAAGGCTTCCTGCGGGGCATGTCGGGCTTTCTCGCCACGTGTGGATTCGACCACATAAGGCAACCGGAAACCGACCGGGTCGAGGACGCGCCCCTCCATCCCTATGGGGAGGTCGACTACCCGTTGCATGGCTGGGGCGCCGGACAACCCGCCTCGCTCATTGGCCATGGGATGGACGAGGCCGAGACGCCCTATCTGTGGGCGGAGGGCGAGGTTGTGCAGTCCATGATGTTCCTTGGCGCGATTGCGCAGAGGCGACGCATCACCATGCCGGTTGGGGAAACGAGCTTCACTATCGAAGATCGCGTCACGAATGTCGGGGCATTCCCGACCACTCACATGATGCTCTATCATTTCAACCTGGGTCACCCGCTCATCGCTTCGGGCACGACGTTCGATGTAGACGGTGCCAGCCAGGTCTGGAGCAGCCGCGAGCATGACGCGCTGGCGAGGTTCGGTGCACCCTCGGAAATCCACAGTGCGGACCTGTCGGTTTTTCGGCTGCCCAATCAGAAGCTCGCCGCGTGCAGGGTCTCCAATGCCGAAAAACAGCTGGCATTGACCATGAGCTTCGATCCGGTTGCTTTGCCTTATCTCCAGATGTTGCGGATGGGCGGCGCCGGCCTCTATGGCGCGGCGATCGAACCTTGCACCACCGGCAGCCGCACGCGTCGTGATGCACGGGAAAGGGGAGAGATGCTTTTCCTGCAGCCCGGCGAGTCCCGAGTCTATCGCATCGAAATCTCCCTCCGACGCCCGCCTGCTCTTGCAGCGGCCTAAAAAGGAAACGGACTTTGCGTACCATCTTCGTGTTGTTCGACACGCTCAACCGACGATATCTGGAGCCCTATGGCGGAGCGTTGATGCTGACGCCCAATTTCCGCAGATTGGCTGAGCGTTCCGTCACGTTCGACAACCACTATGTCGGCAGCCTGCCTTGTATGCCCGCGCGTCGCGACCTGATGACGGGTCGGCTGAATTTCCTTCACCGCTCCTGGGGTCCGATGGAACCCTTCGACGTCGCGATGCCGCGATGTCTGCGGTCCAGTGGCGTCTATTCCCACCTCATTACCGACCACTATCACTATTTCGAGGACGGCGGGGCGGGCTATCATACCCGATACAACAGCTTCGAATTCGTCCGCGGGCAGGAAGGCGACTGCTGGAAGGCGCAGGTCGAACCGCCACTCGAACGCTGGAAGCAGGAGTTCCATCCGAGCCAATATAACGACACGCCGGGATCGAACCCATACCACTACATGGTCAATCGGTCTTACATCCGCAATGATGCTGAATTCCCGTCAGCCCGCTGCTTCGCCCTGGCCGAGGAATTTCTCGAGGAGAACAGTCGGGCGGATAATTGGTTTCTGCAGATCGAAACATTCGATCCGCATGAGCCGTTCCACGCACCCGACCGGCATCGGAAGAACTATCCAACCAAGTACGAAGGTCCAATACGCGACTGGCCGCCCTATGGACGGGTGACCGAGGAAGAAGCCGAGCAGGACGAGATGCGGGCGAATTATATGGCGACGCTCGCCGCATGCGACGAGCTGTTGGGACGCCTGCTCGACCGCATGGATGCCCTCGACATGTGGAAAGACACCATGCTGGTGGTCAGCACGGATCATGGCTATCTGCTGGCGGAACACGACTGGTGGGCGAAGAACCGGATGCCGTGTTACCAGGAGATCGCCAACATCCCGCTTTTCATCCACCATCCCGCGCATGCTGAGCGGGCGGGTGAGCGATGCCAGGCGTTGACGCAGACACCGGACCTGATGCCGACGTTCCTGCAGGCGTTTGGCGCGGATATTCCTGCCGAGGTGACGGCACGCTCGCTGATGCCGCTGCTTGCCGGCACGGAAGCCAGCATCCATGACAACGTGATCTTCGGATATTACGGCGGGTCGGTGAACCTGACCGACGGGCGGCATGTCTATTTCCGCTACCCGGACGATGTGCTTGGCCAGGAACTCTATCAGTACACGTTGATGCCCAACCACATGCTCCAGCCATTCACGATGGAGGAACTGAAGGGAGCAACACTTCTTCACGACCTTACATTTGCCGGCGGGGTTCCGGTGCTGCGTATCCCGGTCCTTCCGACATCGCCTTGGTACAATTCTCATGGACCGCGCGTGATGCAAGATGCGTCTTCTGCGATTTTCGACATCAAGGAGGATTCGGAACAAAAGCACCCTGTTCACGATCCCGAGCTCGAAAAACGGCTTGAGAAAGCACTGTCTCGTGCGTTGGCTGAGCACGATGCTCCTCCGGAAGTCTGGAGACGTCTCGACCTATCTTGAAAGCGTTTTGCTGCGCCGGCTTCGTACACCGCGAGTTTCCGCTGTTCCCTGAAGTCAGCGTCAGAGACGGCCTCAGCAATCGCCGTCGTGGCCATCATGGTCTTGAAGATTGGCAACGACCGCTTCAAGATGCTGGCTGGCCGATGGAATTCCTGCTGGCGTCGGCGGTTTTAATGATCGTCATAAACCTCGGCAGGCTCTATTCCTCGAACCGGCCTTCTGACCCATGGCAGCTGAACCCGCACTGCGTATTGCTGGTCTCACAAAATCATTCCGCGGCAAGCGCGCGGTGGACGGCGTCGACCTGACGGTGGAACGAGAAGAGATTCTTGGTTTCCTTGGCCCGAACGGCGCCGGCAAGACGACCGTCATGAACATCGTCATGGGGTTGGTTCGCGCGGACAGCGGCGCGGTCGAGTTGCTCGGCGTGTTGGGTGGGGCGGGGCATCGCGGCGTACGGCTAAGGGTCGGCTATCTGCCCGAGAAGCCGCGCATCTATCCGGAGATGCCGGCGCGCGCCTATCTCGACCTCTTCGCTCGACTATACGGCATGCCCGAACCGAGGAAGAGCATCGACGCCGCCTTGGACCGTGTTGGCCTCGCTGCGGCGGCGGATCGCCCGATGGGCACCTATTCGCGCGGCATGCAGCAACGGGCCTGCCTTGCCCGTGCGATCCTGCACGAGCCGGAATTGCTGATTCTTGACGAGCCGACGCTGGGGCTCGATCCCCAGGGCGTCGCCGACATGCGCGACATTTTGTGCGAGATGCGCGCCGCCGGCACGACGCTGTTCTTCTCCTCGCACCAACTGGCCGAGATGGAGCGCATCTGTGACCGCGTCGCCTTCATGCGCGAGGGCAAGGTGGTGGCAGCCGGCCGGCCAGCCGATCTCATCGCGGCGGGGGATGGTGTGCTGGAGGTGGAGCTTTACGAACCCGTCGCCGTCGAACTCGACGCCATCCGCACGTTGCCGCAAGTGGCCGAGGTCAGGGAGACCGGCCGGCACACCGTAGAGATCGTGCTCGCGGCGGGACATGCCCACGACATCAGGCTAGCCCGAGCAGCGCTGGCGAGCGACCTGACCGGGTTCGGATTGACCGTGCTCTCAATCCGCGGCGCAATGCCGACGCTGGAAACCTTGTTTCTCGCGCTCGCGGAACCAACCGCGATGCGCCGATCGGTTCATTAGTTCTGGGGGAGGATATCATGGATCTCGGCTATGCCGGAAAGCGCTGTCTGGTCACGGCTTCTACCGGAGGGTTGGGCTTTGCCATTGCCAAATGCATGGCTGCCGAAGGCGCAGACGTCGTCGTAAACGGCCGCTCGGCCCGCAATTTGGCAGAGACGACGAAGGGCACCACCGTCACCGTCAGTTCCGTGTTGCCGGGGCCGTCACGTACGGAAGGCGTCGCCAAGCTGATCGCCAACGGCGCGGCTCTGCGTATCGATGGCGGCCTGATCCGCACGGTGGCCTGACCCGGCAATGGCGCCTGCTCTCCGTCCACCCGGCTTCCTGGGCACCACGCTGCTGCTTTTCGGCCGCGAGGTGCGTGCCAAGCTCGCCTCGCTCTGGCTCTACGCTGTGGCGGGCGCGGTCTGCCTGATCGCCTGGGTTTACGGCGCCGGCTTCGCGCAAATCTTTCAGACGGAATCGGTGCTGGTGACGACCGATCCGCTGATGGCGCTGAACGTGCTGGTGGTGGCCTTCCTCGGCGTCGTGCTCGGCCTGCGGCTGTCCGCCAGCATCGCCTGGGAGCGTGAGCATCGCACGCTGGAGGTGCTGGTCGTCGGCCCGGTCTCCTTCGAGGCGATCGTGCTGGCGAAATTCCTTGTCGAGCTCTGCGTCTTTGCAGTGCTGATCGCGATCTACGTGCTCTACCTTCTTTTCGCGCAGCCGCTCGGCGCCGGCGTGATCGGACTCCGTGAAGCGCTGTCGGTCGGCCAGATGCCGCTCCATGCGCTGCCGACGCTGGCGCTCGGCCTGCTCGTCTCGTCGCTGGCGCGCACGGTGCGGGGCGCGGTCGTCGTCTATCTGGTGGTCGTCCTCTGCCTGGGCCTCTTCGAGATCGTGCACGGCTTCCTGCTGGCGCAGCCGCCGGAAGAACTCAGCCTCACCGAAGCCCATTTCAGCGCGGCGCTGCAGAGGGCCGCCGCTTTCCTGGATCCGATTTCGGCTATCGCAAGGCTGGCCGACCTCGCCGACGTGCTGACGGCGCAAACGCCTCTCATTGCATCGAAGACGCTGCTCGCATTGGCGCTCACTTTCGCGATGTTGGCCTCGGCGACAATCCTGTCGCGTTTGCGGGGAGCGCTGGGATGATCGTGTTCAGCATCCTTGCGCTCGCTTTCCTCGCCATCGCGCTTGCCGCCCCGGCAGGCAGGGACAGCGCGCTCGTCATCGCCGTTTGGCGGACAGCTATGGAGCTTTTGAGGGCTTGGTGGCAGCTTAAGGTACCAGTGGGAATATAGGATCATTGTCTCGTGGAGATTCGCAACGACCCGTCATTGGACGCAACAGCTTCTGCCGAGAGAGCGTTCGTCAAAATGCATGGCCTGCGCAATCATTTCGTCATCTTCGACAGACGATCTGATCGCCGTGCTTTTCGCAAAAGAGACATTGTCAGAATTTGCGACGCCCAGGTGGGCGTAGGCGGCGACCAGTTGCTCACTATTGAACCGCCGTCGCAGCAGGGATTGGTGCTGGGTGCACATGCTGCCATGCGGATATTCAACATTGACGGCCGCGAGGTTTCCGCCTGCGGCAACGCGACCCGGTGTGTCGCGCATTTGTTGTTCGAGGAAACCGGCAGAACCGAACTCGTGCTGGAGACCGCGGGAGGGCTGCTGCAATGTCGCCCGGCAGGCGCCATGGAGGTCAGCGTGGAACTCGGACCCATCGGCTGGAACTGGCGGGATTTTCCGCTTTCGCGCGAAGTCGACATGTTCGACATGCCCGTGGAGAGCGGACCGCTCCGACACGGTATCGGCTTGTGGATCGGCAATCCGCATATCGTCTTCTTCGTCGACAGCCTCGCCGGGATCGACCTGGCCAAAGTGGCGGCGCCGATCCATGACGATGCGCTGTTTCCGGAGGGCATCAATGTTGGGGTGGCCGAACTGGTGGAGGAGGGGACGATCCGCCTCGCTGTGTGGGAACGTCCTGGCATCGCGACGCAGGCCTGCGGAACCGGAGCGTGTGTGGCCGCCTTTGCAGCGCGGAGCAAAGGCCTCACTGACAGGACTAGTTTCGACGTGCATCTCCCGGCCGGCCCGCTGGCAATCGAGATCCAAGACAATATGGCCATCATGTCCGGCCCTGTCGCCTATTGCTGCCGGGGTTCCGTCATGGCCGAAACGGTCTACGAGTTCGACTGACAGTCCGATGCGGGTGCGAGCGGCTGCTAGGAAATACGCAAGCCGTTCCCGTCCAGCAGCACGCAATCGGCAGGATCGAAGCCGACGTCGATCGCCTCGCCTTCCCGCGCGACCTTGCCTTTGATCTGCGTGTCGGCGCGGATCGCCGCCTTGCCGCCAATGTCGATTTCGTAGATGACGCTGCCGCCAAGGTAGGAAGTGGAGACGACCCGGCCCGTCAGCCGGTTGGCCGTCGCCGCAGGACCGACCGACAGCTTCTGAGGGCGCACCACCACGGTTACGGCGGCGCCTGGCGCGAGGGTCCCAGGAGAGGCGACCGTGACGGCGTGTCCGGCCGCAAGCGAGATCGTCGCCGTTCCCGAGTCGGAGGCGGTCACTGTCCCCGCAAGCATGTTGGCCTTGCCGAGGAAGTCGGCCACGAACGCGGTGGCTGGCGTTTCGTAGACGTCCTCGGGTGTGCCGATCTGCTCCACGGCACCGGCGTTCATCACCACGATCTGGTCGGACATGGACAACGCTTCTTCCTGATCGTGCGTGACGAATATCGCCGTGATCCCCGTCTCCTTCTGGATCTTCTTGATCTCGACTCGCATCTCCTCGCGCATGTTGGCGTCGAGCGCGGAAAGCGGCTCGTCGAGGAGCAACACTTCCGGTTCGAAGACGATGGCGCGCGCCAGCGCGATACGCTGCTGCTGCCCGCCAGACAATTGCGCCGGCAGTTTCTTCTCGCTGCCCGGCAGCCGCACCATTTCGAGTGCCTGGTGCACCTTGCGCCCGATGTCGGCCTTCGGCACGTTGCGGTACTTCAGGCCGAAGGCGACATTGTCGAAGACGTTCTTGTGCGGGAACAGCGCATAGCTCTGGAAGACCAGGCCGATATTGCGCTTGTAGATCGGGATGTCGTCGACCCGTCGTCCGCCGATCGATATCTGGCCTCTCGAAATGTCGACCAGCCCGGCGATGGAGCGCAGGATGGTGGTCTTGCCGCAGCCGGATGGGCCCAGGAGGGTGACGAAGCTGCCTCGCCGGATGGCAAGCGAGAAATCGCGCACCGCGACGAACTTGCCATAGGCGATGTCGATGTTGCGGAACTCGACCGCCGGAGCGTCCGCCTCCGCTCCGTTGGCCGCGACGGCTTGCGAAGCCCCAGCGATCGGCCGGGGCTTCGCGGTCTGATCCGCCTGGTCAGGCACCCTTCGAGATCCTGTCCCACTGTTTCTGCCAGGCGTCTTCGTTGTCTGCCCAGTAGATCGGATCGGCAAAGGTCAACGCCTTCATTTCGCCGGTTGGATCGAAGGCGGGAAGCGCCGCGATCTTGTCGGTGAGCTTGACCTTGGTGGGATCGAGCGACGGCGGATAGTTCTGGCCCTCGGCCACCGCGATGGAGGTCGCAGGGTCGAGCATGAAGTTGATCAGTTCCTCGCATTCGGCCATCGGCGAGCCCTTGAGGACCAGCATGTCCTCCATCCAGGCATAGGAGCCGGCCGGGTCGAGATAGCCGATCGGATGACCTTGCTGCTGCAGCGAGGCGACGCGACCCGACCAGGCATCGGTGACCACGATCTCGCCCTTCGACAGAAGGTCCATCAGTTCGGCGCCGGAGCCCCAGAATTTCTTGGCGAGGTCGCGTGTCTCGCGCACCTTGGCCCAGACGGCCTCCATGTCCTCGATCTTGTTGGGATCCTGGCCGGTGGCCAGCGCGGCGTACCAAACGCGCGTCGTCATGTCGGCATAGCCGCCGATCTTGCCGGCGTATTTTTGGTCTGCCAGCAGCGCCGCGCCCTTCTCCTTCGCCTCCTCCGGGGAGATGACGGTGGTGTTGTAGGCAAGGCCCGTCGTTCCGTAGTCATAAGGGACAGCCGAAAGCTTCGGCGTCAGCTTGCGAAACGGCTCGATCATCGGCTGAAGCACATTCGCCATGTTGGGGATGTTGGCTTCGTTGATCTCTGAGTTCGCACCCGCGTTGACATATTTGATGTAGTAGTTGACGCCCGACGAATGGACGACCTGGAAGTCGCCGGGCTTCGACGTCTTGATCTTGGTGATGATCTCGTTCTCGTCGCCGAAAGTGCCCTGCACCACCTTGATGCTGGTCTTGCTCGTGTAGGGCTGGAAAGCGTATTTATCGATCGCCTCCTGCACCGTGCCGCCCCAGCCGTCGAAGCGGACTTCGGTGACCGCGGCGAGGGCTCGTCCCATCCACGGCATAGACAGGCCCGTGGACGCCGCGGCGGCAGCCGTAAGCCCCAGGAAAGTGCGGCGACTGAGGTCGCCGTTCATGTAGCGCTCGTGCAGCCTTTCGAGCCGCCTGGTGTTGGACAGTTTCATCATGCGTTCTCCTCTGGTTTGCCGCGTCTTCTCAATCTTGTGAAGCCCTGAAGGATAAGCCCGCCGACAAGCGGAATGCCGACCGTCACAAGAATCATGACCGTGCCGAGCGCGTTGATCTCGGGGCTTATCGAGATCTTCAGCATCGACAGTATCTGCGTTGGCATCGTCTCGACCCCGGCCGGCCGCCAGAACAGGCTGGCCGACGTGTTGTCGAACGAGATGGTGAAGGCCAGTAGCGCGCCGGCAACCACCGCCGGGACGAGAAGAGGCAGCGTGATCTCCCGGAAAGACGCCAGGCGCGAGGCGCCGAGCGAAAGCGCCGCCTCCTCATAGACGCGCCTGATGCCGACCATGCGCGCCTGCGCTATCAGGACGACGTAAGGCACGGCGAGCAAGATGTGTCCCAGCACCAGAAGCAGCAGCGTACGGGGTTGATCGACCGCCTTGATCAACACGAGAAGGCCGACACCGAGGATGGTCTCCGGAACGAGGGCGGGCAGGATCACCAGCGTGCTGAACGCCTGCTTGCCACGGAATTCGAAGCGCGTCAGCGCGAAGGCGGTGACGACGCCCACCGCCGTCGTGACTGCCGCGGTAACGAGCGCGATCCACATGGAGGTCCGGAATGCGGCCAGGACCTGTTCGTTGCTGAGCAGCTTGCCGTACCATTGCAGGCTGAAGCCGGTCATCGGGAAACCGCCGAACATCGACGAATTGAACGACAGCACGACCGTGGCGATGATCGGCGCGAACATGAAGACATAAACGCACAGCGTGACGAAGCCAGTCAGCCGCCAGGCCCATCTGCCTTCGCCGTCGCCATGCGCCGCGGTCATCCGGCCAGTCCTTTGACGATCTGGGACATGCCCATGTAGCGGGTGTACATCGCTGCGAAACAGCCAAGCACGAAGAAGAGGACGATGGAAAGCGTCGCGCCCATCGGCCAGTTCAACTGCCCCATTAT